>JAUWPK010000014.1 GCA_030611625.1 Promethearchaeum sp.
CTGTTGCAGGAGGGGCATTAATGAGTGCTCCAATTGTAGATCAAATTGATCCTGAACTGAATGTCAATAAAAAAGTAGCAATTAATGTATGGTTTCGACATGTTTTCATCCTAATTTATCCGTTATCTTCAATTATAATTGTTTCAAGCGTTTTAACGCAGATTCCACTATATACAATCGTGCTTGTGATGCTTGCGCCCTTTTCCTTGATGGTTTTTCTCGGTTATATGTTTCTAATCAGATCTATCCCAAAAACAGAAAAAAATAATCATCGAGATCTTAAACGTGCATTTCGAAATTTTATTCCTATAATTATTGCACCTATTATTGATTTAATAGGCAGAAGCATTTGGCCTAGTGTTTATTCGGAGATATTTTTGGTAATTGGTTTATGTGTTAGTCTTATTATTGGTTTAAAATTCGCGGATTATGGTTTTAAAAGTTTATTTAAGTTTGCCAAAAAAATGCATGTATGGCGATTTCCATTACTCATCATTGCAATGTTCTTGTTTCTGGAAATTTTTATTGAATCTGGTGTTCCAGATCAAATAGCAACCTTCAATTTGCCCCTCATTCTGTTCTTAATATTATCTTTTATATTAGGGTTCTCGACAGGCCGCGCTCAATTACCTCTTACAATTCTTATCCCGATCTACCTCACTCAATACGGCTTAGCAGTATTTCCAATATTTGAATTTGTTTTAATCTATTCTGCAACTTTTTTGGGTTATATTATCACCCCACTTCATCCTTGTGTTTCTTATACTTACCAATATTTCAAAACAAATTATAAAAATACCTTTAAATATCTGGCATTACCTACGTTTATATCTTTCGCGATAATGTTATTTCTATCTCTAATCACGATTCTTTTTTAAGTAAGTAAATTAAAAGATTAATTACCCTCGGTCTGTAAAATGTCCTCCTCAAAAAAAAAATCGACTCAGAAGAAGCGAACTGCTAAAAAACATTCAAATTGGAAAAATCTCACACGAGATTCTCGAGGTCGATGGGTCTCATCAAAAAAAATAAAGTCTACTAGTGTAAAGGTAAAGAAAGCGCCCAAAAAGGATTTAATGAAAAAAACCAGTGATGTTAAAGAGCAAAAAAAAGTAGTAAAAATTCTAAGTGACCTTGAACAAACCTTTTCCGTTGATTGTCCACGATGTGGAGGCGATTTAAAACATCATAGAATTAGATGTGGACCAGATCGATTAATTTCTGTTAAAAAATGTAGTATATGTAATTACTGGATACCTTTAAGTGAAAAATAATTAAAGTGAATCATCCAAATAAGGTTCCAAACCTGGATGATTTTGCCCTCCTTCTATGAATTTCTTTGCATTATTTACATAATCAATTGCGGCTTGTTCGTTTTTTGCAATTATTGATTCTGGCAGATTTTTTTTTGGTTTTGCGGGAGTTCCAACTACTAAAGTTAAAGGAGGGATCTCATTTCGAGCTGTAGCACCTCCAGCTACTATTGCCCCGGTTCCAACAGTAGTTCCTTGCAAAATTGTTGAACTGATCCCTATAAGTGAGCAGCATTCTACTACGCACGGCCCATGAATCATTGCGGAATGTCCCATGATAACATGATCTTTAACAATGCATTCTGTTCCAGCTTGAGAATGAAGAACACAGTTGTCTTGAATGGATGTATTCTTTCCGATTTTAATAGAACAATTATCTCCTCTTAAAACTGCTCCATACCAAATATTTGCTCCAGCCTCAATATTTACATCTCCAATAATCGTTGCTGTAGGTGCTATAAATGCCTTTGGGCTTATTTTTGGTTTTACTCCAGTTACTGGACTAGGAATTATCATAATATTGTTCCCTCTACAACAAGATTAACTAATCCGCCAATTGATACGTCTATAACTCCATCAGACTTAACTTGAGCTTTCGCAAGTATTAAAGAAGGCCGATTTATCTCATAACCCTGTTCAATTCGAACATCAACATGATCTTGACCGAAATACTTATATTTTGCTAAATAGGCCGCCAGTCCCCCATTACTACTTCCTGTTGCAGCATCTTCAGGAATTCCGTAATAGTCAGCAAAGACTCTTACATGAAGATTGTTTTCGGATTGTTCTGTTTGGGAACAGAATACTAAAATTAATTTAGCTTGGGATCTTTGAATAAGCCAATTATATCTTTCGAGATTTACTTTTATCTGTTTTAAGATTTCAAGATTTTTCAAAGGAACAAGAATTACTGGTAATCCAATAGTAATTTCTTGGATTGGGAAATTTTTATCAAAATCTTGAGGGCTTAATCCTAAAATTTTACTTAGTAATACAGGTTCATAAATGCGTCCAAATTCAGGATTTTTTTGTTTTGATAATAAACATGGTTTATTTTTCGATATAAAATTAGAATCTCTTTTTTTCTCCAATTGACTAATTTCAATATTTACTTGGCCTGAAGGTAGATTGAGTAATATTTCATCCTTTTTTTTAGAGATGAGAAAATTATTAATAATAAAAGCAGTACCGAGTGTTGGATGACCAGAAAATGAGACTTCTCTTTCAGGTGTGAATATTCTCACATTGTAACTACCATCTTTATTAGGTTGATTTTGAACAAAGCTGACCTCGGGTAGACTTAATTCAAGGGCAATTCTTTGCATGAGTTCAACTTCCAATGGTTGATCACATTCAATAACTGCTACTTGATTTCCTGTGTATTTTTTAGTTGCAAATACATCAACAATAAAAAATTTCATGAGCGACATCTCTATTTTATAAATGTATGATATAAAAAAAAATTAGTTAAACACATTAATTAAAGAGCTTTCTTCATCAAGTAGGGGTAGTCCATTTAAAACTTTATTTAATTCAGATTGAATTGAATTATAATTAGTAGAAAGGGCGTCAATAATAAAATACGCTACCTTAATTTCAAAATTTTCATCTAAAATTTTCTTTACAATTCCTAAACTACCAAGTAATGAATTGATATTTGATTTTATATCTGTCAATTTCTCCTTTGCTTGAATTCGAGATAAAACTGAAAGTAGAATCATCAAACTAGAGCTATCAAAATCATTTCTACGTGCCATTCTTTTTGATAATTTTTCGTATTTTGCAGCAACATCTAAAAATTTCTTATTTTTAAGATCATCAAAAATATCTTTATAATATGCTCGAATCATTTTTTGTCTTTTTTCTTTAAGATCTTTGAATTTATCGTTAATTTTGGCTAAATCTTCTACGAGTTGTGAAACTTGATTCTTTAAAAATGTATCAGCAGATTCGGAACTATCTTTGGGTTGAGATATTTCTTCTTGATCTGATTCTGGTTCCTTTTTCCCGTTCAAACTTGAAATTAAATGCTTGACAAATGAGGATTCCCAGTCCAGTAAGTGAAGTTTGAATTCAAATGCTACCAATATTTCTCTTAACATGTATATTGCAATGGCTTTATTCCAGAAGCGAATAAATATATCCAATAATTGTATTTCTTCTGATTTTGCAAGCTCTTTATTTTTCTTTAATAGTTGGAAAATGTATTTTTCAAAAATTTTATAGACATCTTCAGGTTGTTTGATTTTTAATAATAATAGAAATCCCATAACTATCGAATCTATTGAAAAAATATCTAAATTGCGTTTGTTTAGTTCATTGACTGAATTTAAATAACAATTAGATGCTTCTTCATATTGTTGATGATATAGACGACTTTGACATTCTCCCCAATATTTCTCTTCAAGAGTTTTTCTTTTTGATTTCAATTTCGGATTATATGCTAGTTTTTCAATCAATAGATCGTAATTAGATGGAATTTTTTTGACAGTTTCTTCAGGACTGGTTTTTTTTCCTTGTAATAACGCCTTTATATCTGATTCATCACCCAAAAGCGTTTCTAAAATCAATCTTTCTTCTGGGAATAACGCTAAAACATCAAATAATTTTAAAGCATTTTTAATTTGTTCAGTTCTCTTAGCCTCTATCATAATCAAGATATATTGAATTAATTTAAGTGGAAATGTTTCAAAGAATATTTTTTTTGAACTTGATATTTTGAAAACAAAATTATCTAATTCTTTTTGAATTAAATTAACTTCTTTAAGCATTAGATAAATTAAACTTGCTACGGCTGCACTAATTCCAGCCAGTTCGAATTTTTTTGTAGATACAAGTTTTTTTGCAATGTCACAATATACTTCAGCTGCATCTGAAAGATTTTTTGTACTAATTAGATCAATCCCTTTTTGGAAATAACGTTTCTTTAAACCAATTCGCATTCTCAATAAGCTTTGTGATGCCATTCGCTGATCTCTTGCTTGATTTGTTAATTGAGAAAGTTGATCTGCGTATATCTGTATTTGCTGCTTTTGTTTTGCTAATAATGCAACCGAACTTCCTTGAACTTCTTCAATTTTCTCCATGCGAGAGAAATAAGCCTCGAAAATATCTTGGTCTTTAATTTTTCTGTTATAGGTCCTAGCTTCTTTTAGATCTTTCTTTTCTATAAAATAGTTAACAATTAATGATAATAGGGGATCTAAAACTAGCTCTTTTTCTTCAAAGTAACTTTTTATAACTTGTTCAATTTGATGTATAATATCTACGCTTTTCAATATTGATGCTTCATCGCCCTTCTTTGCTATTTCAATTCCCAAATCCTTCAAAAATTCAATATATGCCTCAGAAAATCTTTTTGATTCATCGTAAAGAAGATGATTTCGGTAAAGTTTTATTAAAGCAGTCAAAATGTTCTCAAATTCAACTGAATCTATTGAATGAGAGATATTATTTACAGAAATTATTATTTCATTTAATTTTAATTTTAAAAACTTTGTTCTACGAATTTCAGGTAGAAAATTTATTTCATTTATAAACTTACCAAGTATTTCTCCTTGAATATATATCTCAAAAACCTTTTCCAATACATCAAAAGAAAGAATTTGCATCCCAATTAAACGCAACCAATCCGCTTGCTTTTTTACTAACAATGATGCTTGCTTATAATCTTTATTATAAACTAAAAATTCAGATTTATCGTAAATTTTTTTATTCATCTCATAAAAAATAAGACTTTCTTCTTTAACATAATCAATTAAGAAATCACACATTTTCTTTAGATCTTTTAATTCGTATTGCTTTGTTTCTTTTTTGTATTTTTCCTCTACCTTTAAGGATGATTTTGTTAATTCTTTCTTCAAACTTTTTGAATGTATCTTTTTTACAATAGTTTCAACTTTTTGAAAATCATGAGCTTTAATGAATAAATGTCCCATTTTCAAAAGATATTGATCAATATTATCTGATTTAACATCAAAAGATTCCCAAATATTAAATAATTCATCTAATGTTAATTTAGCGGCATATACATCATCATTTTTTAAGTGTTTCTCCAAGATTCTTTTTAAAATCTTAACAACTTTATTTGCAAAAACCTTAATTGATTCAAACAATCCTGCTTTTTGATATCTTTGAAAGCAAAGGTATAGTTGTGATTTAGCATATTCATCTTGTCCAATTGAAGATAAATAATCTGCCGATCCAGCTATTTTTTGAGTGACTTCTTCTAATATTTTGACTAATTCATTGTGATCAAATTTTTCTAATAAAGCAAATGCGTTTTGAGTTTCACAAGCAGCAATCCAAGATTCAATTGCTAACGAATAACTCTTTTTCATTAGTTCTGTATTTGATAGTTCAATTCGTGCCCAGTTTCCCGCCATTTCAAATAATTGTGCTGCATCTCCAAATTTATTCTACCTAAAAAGACGATTACCTTGGGAGATTAACTGATCAACATGCATCTTTCGAAAACGATCAGAAAATACAGGATTAAAGCTTGCGATAATTTTTGCTGCACTTAGAAATTCACCATCTCTAGAATAAAGCCATGCAGCTTGTTCGGCATATATTGTCCAATCTATATTTTGATTTTTCCGAGCAATTTTTACAATTTTTTCTACTAATTTTCCCGCCTCTTTCCAATTTTGCTGTTCAATTTCGTAATTTACTTTTTTAAATAATGAGGGGATTCTTAACCATGAATTTCTTTGTAATATAATCATATCTCCACCAATAATACTTTCGGTAAGAGAATCAATAATCAATTTCAAGACATTCGGGCTTCCTAAATCAGAAATACATGCTTCAAAAGGATAATCTGACCAAATCCATTCTAACAATTCATTCGCAGATTTATCAATCACATTATTTTTATCTCGAAAAAGGACTATTGTATGAATGTTTCTCTTCATTCCTTGGATGATTTTCATTATTTCTTTAAAAATTTCAATCTCACTCTCTGAATTAGGGTTTAAAAAATATAGTATTCCATCACACATTGAAATCAAATTGTCATAATCTGCATTAACATTCAATGGTAATTCAAAAGTAAGGGTTATATTATCTTTTTGATATTCCCACTGAGAAACATCATCAATTGAAACATTTTCTAAACCTCCTTGTTGTAAATAATTTAAAGCTGTTTCATTATCACCCAAAGCCAAAATATTAAACATGTAAGACATTTCAGTCATTGATTTTTACCTAATCCCTCTTATTTTTCCCTATTTTATATTTATTTTTACATTTATTATTTAATTAAATTATCCAAGTTTTATTCGAAATGTAAAAAATTTTTGAGTTAAGAAATTAAATTTTTCATATGGTCGATTATGAATCAAAAAAATTAGCTCAATGTTTTATTCAACCTTTTTCTAAAGAGATTCAAATCCCATCCGAAATTTTTGATGAGATTCAGCCTATAGGGAAAAATGTCGTTGCTGTTATTCCGGGAGAATCCAAGAAATTAACATTTTTCTTAACAAACGCTGAGCGTATTCTATTTATCAAACTCATTTTAGATAAAACAAGCTTAAATGAAGTATTCTTTACATCTTTAAGAGAAACAATGATTGAACTCAATCTTGAAAATTTATTTTCAACCGGGGTTTGTTTTAAAGAAGAAATATGTGTTTGGGAAGGAGTATTTGAATATGATAAGGGAAATTATGATGAAATCCAAGAAAAATTTTCTAAAGTTACCCATGTAAAGAAAGCAAAATTCGAGAAACTTCATGTTTAGCATCAAGTTTAAATTATAGAGTGATTAAAAAAAATGGTACGCTACAGATCTGATGAAACACTATTTCTTCTCCATCCAACCCGAAGAAATATTTACAAAATTCTATGTGAAAACCCTGGGACATATTTTTATAAATTAATGAAGCAAGGAACAGGGAGTAGTGCCACAGTATTATACCATTTAGGTAAATTAGAAGATGATGGATTAATTACATCTGCAAAAATTGATGGAAAAAGAATATTCTATCCAAAAAATTTACGGACGAAAGAAATAGAGCGCGCTTACATGTTATTAAAAAATAAAAATGCTCTAAATATCTTTCTTTACATTGTTAATAATCAATCTTGTTATCAAAATCAAATTGCCCGAGAATTTAGCTTACATCACGATACAATAAGACATCATGCAACCCGTTTAGCAGCAGCGGAACTAATTGAAAAGGAAAAAAAAGGGAAACATGTGTTCTTCATGATAGGTCGTGTGGGAAAAGCAATTCTCGAAGGATCAATTAAATTATTTTCCGAATCATATATTAGATTTATCATATCAAAACTTGCTGATGATTGTCATTTTCCCGAAATTGTCAGTAGAACTAGAGATCAACTAACGATACGCGTGGTTTGTCCTGGAGAAGATGATATTATGTTAAGTATCGACATTTCCAATTGGGAAATACCTTTAATAGAGAATCCAGAAAAAACAAAATAGTTGGTGAATAAAAATGGTATTCGCCTCAACCAAGAATCCTATTCGATTAATTAAGAATAAAGATTTAGAACAAATGAAGGAAATTTGGAATCAACATCATCAATTTTTGACATCTACTGGACGAATCCATACTTTAAAATCTTTAAATAACTGGTTTGAAAATCGTCATATTGATTTTCATGAATATTATGGATATTATATTAATTCGGTTCTATTAGGATTTATTATTATAAGGAATCCTAAAGATTCACTCTGGATTAAAATGTTGGCAGTAGAAATAGGCTTCCAATCTCAAGGAGTTGGTAGAGCGTTATTAAATTTCATTATTACGAAAAGCGAGAAAAAACAAAAATATACAGAATGTCTTATTGATAATATCAAAGCCCTAAACTTTTTTATGACATTTGGATTTAAAATCGTTAAATTTGATTCAGAATATAACGAGTATACTTTACAATATGAGTGATTTTTAATTGAAATCAAAAAAATCAGAATTGTCGTTTAATTACAGTTTTTGATCAAATAATTATTAATCATTAAATAATTATCAATGGTAATGATTTCAAACCGTTCTGCTAAAATTTCTGTATCAACTTCTTTAGAAACGATAAACAGAAATTCCGAGTTAGTTAAAGAACATCTTCTAAGGCAAATGCGCGAATCATTAGCAGTTGGAAAGAAACTGACTGGTGAGGAATGTACTGGTTTAACTTTTGCCCTAAAACCTATTGTTCTTAGCTTATACTCCAATTTAGTGCAGAAAGATTTGGAGAAAGGAACTATTAAAACAATTAATCAACTTCTTAATTTATCAAAGAAAATGATAGTTGACGGAGTAGAAATGAACAATCCGGAATTTTATCGTCGTCTTAATGAATTTTTCCCTACTTATTTAAAAACAGATCAAACTGGTCGACTTTGTAAAAGAAATCATAAGAATTTTAAGCGATTAGAAGAGAATCTGAGAGATACATTTGAAGCACAGATCTGTTCCATTATTCCATTACTTAAAATTGAAAATAAAGAAATAAAAAACTATTATCAATTGTGTAGAAGTGCTTTTGTGTCTGTTGAAGAGTGTAAAACTATTCTAAAGAAACAGACTGATGCAATGTTTAATGCTCAACAGATTATTAAAAAAGATCTATCAATATTAGATATTCCAACAGCACGTCCGATTATATTTAGAATTTTACGTAAGGGATTTGATATCCAAGTACGAAATTTTGGCAAAGCTATTGATAGAATTTATACTGCCGATATGGTTTAATTTAATGATATATTATGCCTCGATCTCACAATCCTAATGTTCCAATTATTCGAACGCGTTTTCAAACAATAATAATCTGGTTACTTGAATTTTTAATCACTGCTATGTTATATTATTTTTCAACAAGAGATATTAGAGCGCTAAATTATCTTACAATTTACTCGGAAAATCCTGCAATTCTAATTAATTTATTTCCATTGCATTTTTGGATTTCAATATTAATAATTCTATTTTTAGCAAGACTTTTCAAGAGAACAGCCGTTCTTTTAGGGGCATTTAGCATTGAATTATTAATAGAATATGTGAAATCTGCTCCAATCCAACCAGTTTTAATAGGATTCGTAATTTATGCATTGATTTTTGAGAGTTTTATGCCATATAAAGGGGGAGAATATTATTCTGGTCAAAATTTACTCAAACAAATAGGATTTAATTTTATTTATATTCTTCTTTATTTACCAATTATTTATTTTGGATATGTTTTCACCTTTAGTTTCACAGAAAATATAAGTGAAATAACAGCTCGAACTTATTTAACCTTAAATTTCTTTGTGAATTTGCTTTTCTTAATCATTCCACTATGGATTAGTTTCTTTATTCTCGATCGATTCTTAGTACCCTATTTCCCTCTATCAGAAGAAGATGCAAAATTACTCTCCCAAAATAGAGGCCACAACAATGATGAAGAAGATTATTATGATCTTATTCCTCAACCTGGAGAGTTTTTCAATCATCTATTTACTCACCATTCTTTAGACGAAGACGACCATACTATTATTGTATTAATCGGCAAAGTTCGGTTTTATCTTTGTACTCGATGCACAGCAATGATTTTTGGTGTTCTCACAACAATATTCCTGAGTAGTTTGGCAATATATGAATTCAATCTTTCCATCTCTTCAAAATTAGCCATGTATTTGGTAATAATTCTTCCGATTTTTCCAATAACCGACTGGGGATTACAAGCGGTACTTGTCAGAAAAGCAACCACTTTTAGTCGCTTAATTACCGGCTTTATATTAGGAATCGCCATGCAGATGTTAGCATTTATGAGTAGTGAACATATAGTTCTTGAAATCATCATAATTTCAGGTTATTTTGTAATCCTCGCGATTCTCTTTTATTTTCGGGTTCAAGTAAGAAGAAAAAAATATGAAAAAGATGCTCTTCAAGAATTTATTGCAAAAAATTTAAATGCAGAATGATATCTTTTTCATAATCTAGCCTCTTTTGATTTAATTATCTTCTTCTAAGTCGGTTTGAGGGAGGAAACCAAAAACCTCTTTGATTAAGCTATCAGAATCTTTAAACAAACTTAAATTATGACGCTCAGTAAAGTGTTGGGAAAATTTTTCATTGAATTTAATACTGAATCGTTCCAGTGCTTCATGCAATGTTTTTGAACTTTTAGTAGATGCCAATACACATGCCAAATGCGCCTTTTTATCATATTCAAGAATTATAATTGCGCCTTCAGTGCGAATTTCGTTCAAATCTCCCCTATTCATGGATTCTTTTATGATTGTGCGCACACCTTGCATCATTCCTGAATATAGAACATCATTAATCATATCTGATTTCTTTTCCCATTGAAAATCATACAGAAAAGAACCAGAATTTGTATCTAGTACAGTCATACGTAGAGCTTTGAATGGTAGAACATAGAAAAGTTTCGGTTGAAAAGTAAATATGATTGTTAATATTGCTACAGCTATTGATATAGATAAAACATCTAAATATGGGAGAAAAGCTGATATCTGAAGGATTGTAAGAATTACTACAATAATACCAATGATGAATGCAACACCGAATATCAGAAAGACATATTTTTTCAGCTTAGGAGGCGATTTTATTACCAGATAAATCAAATAATAGAATATTATTAGTAATGTCCAACCATTCAGTAAACTATTAGAAATCCTCTGACTATTATTCATTAATAAAATCCAATCTCCACTAATTGTTTTCCCTATATTGAATGAGTCTGGATCGATAATATTCATAAACATAATTCCCGAAAGAAACGCAGTAATCAAGATTTTTTTTGAATCAAGATGTTCTTTTGAAATGGTATCTACAAATAAAATCATTAGCAAACTCCATATAATTGAATGGAACAAAGCGATTGATTTCCAGATTGGATTATGTGTAAGATGGATCAATAAGTTAGCTACAGTGCTTGAAAAATTTGTAAAGGAAATTAAAAACAATAAAAATAATTCCTTCCTTTTGTCTTTAATATATTTACTAAGAAGAAAGCCAAAACTGACCAAACTTGGAATCATCGCTATAATAAGGATGAGCATAGTTGTATTGAATTCATATACCATATAATTATTCCATAATTTATTGTATATATGTATTACTAGTTTGATCTTTTTTTCCTAATCTCCTCGATCCTTGCTGTATATTTTCGATCTGAGGATTTATTTTCATTTTTTTCTTTTCTTTTTTTTCCAAAACCGATCTCGTCTTCATCAAGAACTGCCATAACTTGCCCCTTTCTCTCTAACATTCTGAAATATCGTAAAGTAGCTTCCTCAATGAATCGTTCAATCTTAATTTTCGTTTTTGGCTCTCCATCAGTTGCAGTTAACTCTAAAACATCATTCATACTTAATATTTCCTTTATTTCCGTACCCGAGAGTCGACCAGGTAAATCTTGCATGTTTGCAATTATAAAAACTATCATTTTTCGTTTAATTCGCGGCCATATTTTGAATGATTCTTTTACTGCGTTTACATCTTCTAGTGTCGAATCGGTTACAATTATTAAAACATTAGTAGGTTCCATAAGTTTACGCAAGTGTTTAGCACGAAGGTCCCTCCACCTCATTTCCAATTTCGGATCCGCTAAAAAAACCATCGTATGTTCCCATCTATTTTCCAAAACCCAACATTTTGCGTAGTACGTGCGAAAATCATACGATAAATTTCCTCCCTCTTTTAAGAATTTCTTTCCTGCAAAAAGCTCAAAAATAGTCGTTTTCCCACATCCGACTTTTCCAAATAAATCTATAGTTACATATTTTGGTGTAGAATAATATTTCGGCATTATGAGCTCCTGGCTAATGATTCATGAAATTATTTCTTCATTCTTTATTAATAAAAGAAACACAATTAAATTTCTTTGGATAATTAGTTAGGATCCGGTGGTGATAATTGTATTAGGATTTTCTGCAGTTATTTTTAATTCTTTCTTGATAAGAGTCTTTCTCACTTTTTTCTTTATTTGTCCAGTCATCCAATCAAATGAACCTATCTGGCCAAATTTAATCCAAACTTTGCATATAAAAATCCATAGTATAACAATTATAAAGCTAAAACCAACAACTAATGCTATATTTTGAGCCCATCCAGGAAATATTTTGTCCAAAATTAGTAGTTTTATCACAGATCCAACAAAACTCTCCAATAAATACATCGTCAGTGAGAATTTTCCAAAAAGTTGTAAAAAAGGAATTCTGTTTTGCTTTTTTTTCACCTTTTTACCTTCAATAATCACAATTTTTGATGTCTCTTCTATCTTTTCTGATTCATCTGAGATTTCAAAATAAATTAAGATTGTTAAAATCAAAATCATTATTCCAATTTGAAGATGAGTAGTTTGAATTGGTAAAGATCTTAAAATATGTGCTACCGGAGGTTCTCCCAGTGTTCTATAGCCAATTACCCCCAAAATGATGTAAATTGTTGAGATGAGAATTCCAAAGAATAAAAAATTCTTTTTGGGTATATTACCCTTAATCGTTATTCCAATCATTACCCCATACAGAGCAAAACCCAGAAATGGCAACATAGGATCCGAATCCCCTACAAAAATGCCAATTAATATTGCCTTCCCGTAATTTCCATCTATTAAAGCTTGAACCCAGACAGGTCTCAAAATATCAATGAGCATCGGTGAAATAATTATTATACATGTAGCTAAAATTCCCACAATCAATAGATTTCTATGATTTCTCTTATAACCATCATTACGGAATAGTAAAACAAGTAACACACTGTAAAACATAAGCGATAATCCCATCATTGATAACGCTCCGCTCAAAAAAAAAGTGGGATACAGAGGAATTGGATGAAATACTCCCGTTTCAAGATATCCCAGAATTAATGAATAATAGGTAGGACCTTTATCAAAATCATAAATTCCTCCTCCTGTTATTGGACGATCTATTAAGCGATAAACAACCCGCTCCAAAACAATTAACCATAAACCAACAATGAATGATTCAATTATCACTTTTTTCCCGTTGGTTGTTCCTTTTGAGTATCTACTGTAAATACTCATTGAATTTGATATCCCGGAGATAACTACAAATATTCCTGCCATTCTGGCCATAAACTCAATAACTTTTGCAGCAGGATTATCTGTCAAAGATGAGGCAACACCCATAAGATCCATCTCTAAAAGCTGAAAACCATGAAAAAGAACCATACAAAATATCGCAAATCCACGAAGAGAATCAAGACTTTTCAACCTCGTTGAGGACTTTGATTCTTTTTTATCTGGTGAATTTGTAATTACATGGTATGTAGACTGTTGAATTATAATCACGGTCCAAGCATAGGTATAGAAATTCCTTGCTATTAAAACAATGAAAGCGAAATCTAATAAGCCATATATATAGAGTTCTTGATAATTCTACATAACACCGCGGTAAATCGCCTTTGTTGTGCTTTTTTTCTTACATCATCAACGTTAATTTTGACTTCTTAGATTTTCTGGGTAAACAATCAAAAATAAAATAATTTCATCAGAAGATCCCACAGTGCTTGAATAGATTTAATGAAAAAAGTACGCCCCGGCCGGAAATTTCTCTAAAACGGGAGATCCGCTTTGGGTTCGAATCCGAGTCGTCGGAGGGCTGCTGTGCTTTAAAATCAAGCATACATTGACAGTCCAACATGCTTACCACTACACTACCAGGGCTTTGAAGTTTATTTGAAATTACCAAAAAACTTAATCTAAAAAAGGTAGACCTAAATTAAAAATTTTTGATACTATACTTTATCAACTACATTCATAATAGAGAATTTTTAAAATTATTCAAGATTACTGAGAGTATTCATGACAAAGGAAATATGTATTATTTGGGATTGGAATGGCACATTAATTGATGACGTAGGCATCTCACTTGAGTGTATAAATTTTCTTCTAAAAAAAAATCGATTGGCAACAATAACTCGAGATTATTACCAAGATGTTTTCACATTTCCTGTTAAAGATTATTATCAAAAGCTCGGTTTTGATTTTAGTCAAACACCTTTTACAAAATTAGCAGATGAATTCATACATGAATATAAAAAAAGGATGTTTGGAACAAAATTATATCCCAATACTAAAGATGTTTTAGAATACCTGCAACAAACGGGTGCAAAACAATTTGTAATTTCTGCTATGGAGATTGAAAAGCTCAAACAAGCTATTGAAAACAAAGGTATCTCACAATATTTTGAAACAATATTAGGGCTGAATAATAATTACGCAAATGGGAAGATGGGTTTAGTTAAAGAGTTTGCTAAAGAGAGAAAAGAAATGTTGAATTCGAGTAATGTATGGATGGTAGGAGATACCGAGCATGATTTTTACATAGCAAATGAATTAAATTGGAAATCTATACTAGTTTCCCAAGGTCATCATAGTTTTTCAAGATTGAGTGCTGTTAGTGATATTGTTGTAAGAAATTTAGATGGAGTTAGGGAAACAATCTCTAGTAAAAAAATATAGGAAGTTATTTTAAAAATATTTATACGCAGGGTCCACTGTCAGATATTTGTCGTTTTCTGTCTTAGATTAAGTTTGTTGGCAATATTCTAATTTTTGGCTGGAATATTTAAGATTTTTTGTGCTGATGTTCATAATTATTTAAATATTAATCATTAGGTTTTCAATATTCGATTATGGCACTCGTAAATGTTGAAGTCATAAAAATTAATGATAATTTTTCAGGTTTATCGCGGAAATTTCGATGGGCTGATGATCTAGATCTTCCTTCAGATGAGATTTTGATGAGAGTAAAATACGAGAGATATCTCTAATAAAGTTCAATAAATCGTTGTAATAGATCGAATTGAATTGAAAAAGAGCGTGTTTAATTTAATAACAGCCCAATTAGTAAAATAAATATAAACTTAGCCTGTTAGGTATTCCTTGTGTTTTAAAGCCCAGTGTAGCATTTTTTCTTCAAACTGAGCAATTTCTTCGTCTGTTATCATAAATTAATCACCTTAAGCCTGTTTTTTAATATCCTATGTATCTATATAAAAGGCTATACAATTGATTAATGATCCATGTTCAAAAAATTTTGTGGATACGATTAATTAATTTAAGAAAATCCCAATTTAATCTACATTATATCCGCTCTTTTCCCAAGTTTCACTCATTATTGGGTTCCTTTTTAGAAATTCATCAACAATTTCCTTAGGAACACTATTAAATGGACAAAAAAAATTAATACAAACCGAACACCAATCTTAGATGATAAAATCATTATCAAATGAATTAGAGAAATTAGAAAAACAGATCTAACTTATTTTTCTTGAATTTATATTTAATTTATATTTAATTTATATCAAAATTCTTAATTCTTTTCGATAAAATCTTCTCAATCTGATAAATTTCATTAATATTATCACAACGTTTGCTTGGATTTTCATTTAACATTCTTTTTAATAAAGGAAAAATAAAATCTACTTTAGAGAAATATTGTCTGATCTTATTTGAGATTTTCTCCAAACCATTATATACCCCATATTTGGTAAATGTTAACATATAGAAAATAGTTGCGCCTATTGCGTATATATCTGCATTATAACCAACGTGCGGTGATGTTAATTGTTCTGGAGCCGAGAAGCCATTAGTCCCGCAACCTCCTACAATTGTGAAATCAGTGCCTGTTATTTCTTTGGGGGCTGTGGCGATTCCAAAGTCAATTAAGATAACATCTTCAGGTTGCGGGATAGATTCGTTAGTATTTATAATTATATTAGAAGGTTTAATATCTCGGTGAACTATCCCTGATTCATGAACTGAAATAATTGCTTGAAATAATCCAACAAAAATTGTTAATATTGCTAGTGGTTCCAGCATTTTCTGATTTTCTTGTAATGATTTAATTCTTCTTTCTAATGTACCATGTTGGTAGAATGGTACTTGTAAAATATACCCAAAGTTTCCTTGATATTCGCCCAGAAATGAATCTATCAACTGGATAATATTATTGGATTTTATTTTTGAGAGTAATGTAATCTCTCTAAGTGCCATATGCTCAATTAGTTTGCGATTTGTAATATCACCTTTATAGATAATATGTTTGAGAACATATAGTTTCTTCGTAACAAGCTCCTCAGCTAACCATAGTTGTGAAAAATTTGTAAAGGCAAGTAATTTTTTAACTTCAAATCTTTCTTCTACATTAACAACAATGGGTTCATTTTCTGGTTTAGGTTCTTTCTCTTGGGTTCCAAATTTTAAATGATCCAAAAACATCTTGATGTTTATTCGATTTTGGATTGCTAAATCCCTAATCTTATGTTGTAAACTGGGGAGATCAGTAATATAAGGTTCATTATAAACAAGTGGAAGTAGTTCCGAGTATGAAATTTCACTATATGCTTTGGAATATTTTATTAATTGATCAAATAGTTGATCTTCAACAAGTTGAGCATGATGTGCGAGCTGTTCCTGTTGTTCGGATTTTTTTTTTAATAAATCGAGTTCTTTCTTTGGGATTCGACTTAAATACTGTTTTGCAAGAGAATTTTCAGGATTCAACTCGATACATTCATAAAGCGCATTAACCGACTGCTGATAATCTCCCGTATTAAAAAAACCTATACCTAAATACATCCATAATTGAGGATTTTTAGGGGAGATTGCCAACGCTTGTTTAAAAGCTCGAATTGATCTTCTATAGTCTCCCTTATTATTGAAAGCAACACCGCTTGAGATCCATGCGTTTAAATTATTTGTATTTAATTGGATTACGTTTCTATATGATAGTAAAGAATTTTGATAATCTTCTTTTTCAAGAAGTTCATTAGCAAATTTCAACCATTCTTCTTCAGTTTTATAATTTTTATCTAAAACCGGTTGTATATTTGGATTTGGAACAGGAACTGCTTTGGGATGATTGATTTTTTTCTTTTTTATATGGTCATTAATAAGAGGGTTTGAAACTGTTTTAATATTCGATTCAGATTTTAATTTATATTCAAAATTTCTATTTTGTGTTAATTTTGGAGGACTTTGTTGGACAAATCTCAGCTGTTGTTCTCGAATAACTTCTTTTCGTGCTTTTTTTATTTCATTTTTTGAGAGAATTTCAGTATTAAATCCTAATTCCTTTTCAATTTCTTTTCGATTTTCAGATAATCTCTTTTGTTTTTTTAACTCATTTTTTTTTTTAAGTTTTTCTTGACAATATCTTACAATTCGGCTTGCAGGTTTTGATATATGTGATATAGATTCTGCATTAAAAGAATTTCTCGCTAACATAATTTTCTCTAAAACTATTAAATTTTCCAAATTCTCCAGTTCGATTATTTTATTATCATTTAAATTTAAAGATTTCAAGAGTCTATTATCTCTTAAGTTTTCTATAACCTTTATTTGATTTAGAGCAAGGTTTAATTCTCGAAGGTTTTTAAGTCTGTTTACTCCCTCAATTCTTCTAATTTTAGTTTTAGCTAGCATTAAAGTTTCTAATTGCCGTAATTCTAAGAGATTTTCAATTTTTTCGATTGGATTTTTGTTTAATTTGAGTACAACTAAATCTTTTAATCTATCTAACCCTTCAATTTTATTTATTTGATTGTTATTTAAATTAAGAACTTCCAACCGTCTTAAAACATATAATGCTTGAATTATCGAAATTTCATTATCTGAAAGATCTAATTCTCTTAAATCAATTAAAGTATCTAAATTTTGAATTTGTTGAATTGAATTTTCTCGAAAATTTAATTTTTTTAATTTAACTAAGGTTCTAATGTGGTCAATTGTTGTTATTTTGTTCCGCGAAAGATCTAAATGCTCAAGATATTGAAATTCGCTGATTTCCTTTGGAACACTTGTTAAATCCTTAAATTTCATGAATAAACCTATTACATATCCATTTTCTATTTCAAAGTTAAAATCTTGTAAATTATGATTCTTAATTAACTTTTGAACTGCAGTTTTTTCGCTTTTACTGCTGAGATATTTTAAAGTTTTTTTCATTGACATCGTTATACCAGCCTAAAAAAAAGGATTTAGTTATAAAATTTGATTAATTGTTAGGTATAAATAGAAATCGTTAGTTATAAAAATTGATTAAATATAAATGATAATTATGAAATCTAAAATCTTAAGAGTAGGTATTGTCGGATGCGGGCGAATCTTCCAAAGTCACCATCATGCTTACCCCGATCAAGAAAATATCGTTGTAACTGGATTTTATGATAGAATAAAGAAAAGAGCGCAAGATTGGAAAAAAAGAATGACTGAAGAGATGCATCTAATTAAAGAAGTTGCTTTAGAACATGAAGATGATAACGATGAACTACATTTAGAAAGATGTCAAATTTACGAGAAAGAATCAAAAGTCTATGAAAATTTTCAAGATCTGCTTAATAACGTAGATGTTATCGATATTTCCACTCCAAACTATGCACATGCTCCTTATGCGATTTGGGCTTTAAATCAAAATAAATCTGTAATGTCGGAAAAACCTCCTGCTCTCTGTTCACTTGAAACCCAATGGATTTGTGAAACAAAAGAAAAATCCAAAGGTCATTATCAGATTAATGAAAATTTCATTTGGAAAGTATTTGTAAGAGAGATAAAGAAAATAATTGATAGTAAAGTTCTCGGTGATATTGACGAAATTAAGATTAAATTGGGTCATGGTGGACCTTCTTGGGGTTGGCAAGAAAATTTTCTAAAACCAACCACATCTGGAGGTGGAGTTTTACCAGATATGGGGGCTCATGCTCTGGGGATAGTATTTGGAATTCTTGGTCATGATTATGAAATAGATAATGTCCAATCAATACGGATGGAGACAAGTTCTAAATCAGAAAGAATTATGAAAGATCTTGAGAAAAAGGAAGAATATTCTAAAGAGCGATTTATGGTCGAGGATGAAGCAGAAATTAAAATCAAGATGATAAATAAAGACACTAAACAAGAGATTATAATCAGAATTGAAATATCTTGGGCTAAAACATACAAAGAAATCCTTGTTCAAGGTTCCAAAGCAATATGTGAACTTGGAGAAGATGAAAGAAAACAAAATATCTTAATCATACATAATAAAGACGGAAAAAAGCAAAAGATAAAGATTCCGGGGCAAGGGAGAGATAGCCACCAAATGCAAATAACAAATTTTTTGTCTCGAATCGTAAAAGATCAAGATTCTTTTGCTAATGAGAAAATCGCACATAAGATACAGACTATAATTTCCGCTTCATATTTATCTAATATGTTAAGATTCAAATCAAACAAGAAGAAAAAGGAAGGAAAACCAATCACTCCTGCTAAATTAAACAAATTTTATCAAGATATTATTGAGAGCGGTTGTCCAAAAAATATAATTCTTGAAGAGATTATTTACCGATTCATGAGACCATTTATTAGTAGTTCTGAATAATGAATAATTATTTTTTAATGAAATATTCAAATAAAAATTTTTAAAAAAAAGTGTGAATAATGAAAGAAACAGCAGATGCAATTAATAGAATACCCCCAGATGAAGTAGGACCTTTTGCAGTTCTGATAAAAGCCCAGAAACTTGAGCGTGAAGGTCGAAAAATTTTACATTTCGAAATTGGACAA
>JAUWPK010000257.1 GCA_030611625.1 Promethearchaeum sp.
GTTAGAAAAATGTACCTTGTGTATGGCTTCAGGAATGCTTGTCCACTGTGTTATTGCAAACTATGTTTTTTTGATTCTAATCAACCACAATGGTTTGATAAAACCGATGATCTTTCAGAAAAATTGCTTTTTCATATGACACGGGCTATTCATTTAGCGGGAAGATGCACTGGTTGTGAAGCATGCACGAGGGCATGTCCAGAGGGAATTGATATCCATTTATTATACAAAAAATTGAGAAAAATGACAAAAGATAGATGGAAAGTCGATAAAATTGAATTAGGGGAACCTTCTGTATTAGGGTCCTACAAAGTAGATGATCCTCAAGAATTTATGGTTAAGGAAGATTAGATGGGGGAATTGAATTGGTAAAAAAAAAGAAAAAAAAGAAAGATAAGCAAGAAAAGCAAGAGAACCAAAATAATCAGAAAAATCAGGATAATCCGAAAGATCAACAACATTCAATTGAGAAAATTATTCCAAAAGATAAATTGGATACTTTTATCAAGGGATTATACAAAGATTTTAAGTTGATTGTTCCAAAAGAAGCTGAAAATGAAATAGAATTTGATTATCTTGACCCAGAAAATGAAGAATATCAATTCCCAGAATATCAAAATTTAAGAGTTTCTCCCAAAAAATTTCTCTTTCCCCAAAAAGAAGTGTTATATTCCTTTGAAAAAGAAGGTACTGGAATAAAAATTAAAGAAAAAGAAGAAAAAATCGAAGATCAAGTAATTTTTGGGATAAGGAATTGTGATGCGCGCAGTTACAAAATCCTAGATACATTCTTCTCATCTGGAAAATATAGTGATCCTTACTATTTTAGCAAAAGAAATAAAACTCTATTAATTGGCTTAGCTTGCAACGAACCTATGACTACTTGTTTTTGCACATCAGTTGGTGGTGCACCATTTTCATCTGAAGGTTTAGATGCCATTTTATACGATCTGGGAGATAAATACGTCTTTAAAATAATCTCTGAAAAAGGAAGTGCATTTAGTAAATATATTGGTGAGTATCCAGATGTTAAAAAGGCTGATCTTAAAAAGAAAGAAGAAATGGCAAAAAAGACACGTGATAAAATTAAATTTGATCTTAATTTGGATAACATTGAAAAGGATCTCGATGGTTTATTTGAAAGTGATATATGGTCTAAAGTTTCAAGAAGGTGTTTAAGTTGCGGAGCTTGTTCATATATATGTCCTACCTGTCATTGCTTCGATGTGCAAGATAAATCTGATAAACATGGTGGGAAACGGGTTAGAATTTGGGATAATTGCCAAGCTTCAATTTTTACACTTGAAGCTTCAGGGCATAATCCTCGGAATTCAGGAAAGGAAAGGACACGACAGCGAATTTATCATAAATTTAACTATTATCTAAAAAATTATAAGATCCTTGGTTGCGTTGGCTGCGGAAGATGCATTAAAGTTTGTCCTACAAACCGAGATATTAGAGAAACTCTTAAGGCTGTAGTAGAAACTGCAGAAAAAGCGTAAATAGGTAAGAAAATAATGAATCACAAACATGAACTTGATAATCCCTATATTCCTTCTTTGGTTACTATAGAAGATATCAATACAGAAAACGAGGTTAACGATTTAAAAACTTTTAAATTAATTTTTAATGAATCGGCCGATAAAGAAAAATTCTATGAAAATTTTAAACCGGGCCAATTTGCAGAGATTACAGAATTTGGTATAGGTGAATCTCCAATCGGTATTGCAAGCTCACCAACAGAAGAAGATTACCTACTTTTTACAATTAAAAAAACAGGAAAGGTAACAAACCGTCTTCATGATTCAAAACAGGGAAAAACTATCGGGATCCGGGGACCTTTTGGAAATGGTTGGCCGCTCAAAGAAGCAGAAGGTAAAAATTTAGTAATAATTGGTGGGGGTTTTGCCTTTACAACTTTACGCTCTTTAATTGTATATCTTTTGCATGGGAATAATCGAGAAAAATTTGGAGATATAACCATAGTATATGGATGCCGTAATCCAGGAGAGTTTTGTTATAAAAAAGATTTGGAAGAGTGGGGAAAAAGAGAAGATATAAATCTCAATTTAACCATTGATCGCGAACATCCTGATTGGAAAAAGTTGGTAGGTTTTGTTCCAACTATTACAAAAGAAGTTGCTCCAAGTCCAAAAGATGCTCTGGCGTTTGTGTGTGGTCCACCAATCATGATTAAATATACCTCCCCGGTTCTCCAAGAACTAGGGTTTAAAGATGAGCAAATATTTCTATCGCTGGAGATGAGGATGAAATGTGGTATCGGGAAGTGTGGACGTTGTAATGTGGGCAGTAAATTTGTATGCATTGATGGACCTGTCTTTTCGCAAGCTGAATTAAAAGAACTACTTAGAGATTAGGAAAGCTCTAGGATCCCAGAATACAAATAGTGAGCTGTAAGGTTCAAAAGTTATTCCTTACATTTTATATAAGTAAAATTGTCTATTTTTATTATGAATAGAAAAGGATTAGCAATTGGAATAATGTTTCTTATTGTTTCAGCGATAATTTCTACAACATTATTCTTTATTTTTGCCTATGACCCTACCTTTCCCGCAAAATTAGATGATACTGGTTCAACTGAAAAAGGTATTCAAGAAGTAGTAAATGCGAATAATCAATTTGCTTTAGAATTGTATTCAAAATTGAATGAAGATGAAGAAGGAAATATTTTTTACTCCCCTTATAGCATTTTCTCTGCTTTGGCAATGACTTATGAGGGTGCTGGAGGTCAAACAGCTGAAGAAATGGAATCGGTTTTTCATTTCCCTGATAAAAGCATATTAAGACCAAATTATGCTGCAATTTTTAATAATATTAATAGGGAAAGAACAAAATATGAATTAAGAACAGCAAATGCGCTATGGACACATTATGACTACACCTTTATTGAAGATTACACAAATAGAATTAAAAGTTTTTATGGAGGAAAAGCAACAAATGTTGATTTTGTAAGTGAAACAGAAAAATCAAGACAAACCATTAATAGTTATATTGAAAAACAAACTAAAGATAATATTAAAGATTTAATACCTGTTGGAAGTCTCGATTCATCGACCAGGTTGGTAATTACAAATGCTATTTATTTTGAGGGTAGGTGGGAATGGGAATTTGATGAATCTGATACGAGTGAGCAAGATTTCACAATATCTCCAAATAATATTGTATTAACTCCAATGATGCATATGGACCCTGACGAAACAAAATTTAATTATGCAAATTTGGAAGATCTACAAATCCTTGAATTGCCATATAAAGGAGACAAAATTTCAATGCTATTATTATTACCAAAAGCAAATCTTAGTGTTATCGAGCCTTCTTTTACAGCAGAAAAACTTTACGAATATAAGGATCAAATGCATGAGACAAGTTTAGATGGAATTTATTTACCTAAATTTGAATTTGATACTAAATATTTTATGAAAGAAGCGCTCAGCTCTTTGGGGATGCCAAATGCATTTGAAGAAAATGCAAATTTCTCAGGAATGACAACTGCTGGGGATCTTTATATTAGTAAGGTTATACATCAAGGTTATGTCAAAGTTGATGAAAAAGGAACGGAAGCTGCGGCTGCAACCGCCGTAGGTATGATTGCTACGTCTATGCCGCCTATTTTTAGCGCCGATCATCCGTTCATTTTCATAATTCAAGATAAGGAAACAGGAAATATTTTGTTTATGGGAAGAGTTTTTGATCCAACCGAATAAAAAAGAGATAACTAACTTCTGGTATCATAATATTAATTTTTTTTTTTATTTGCTTTTTTAGGTTTAGGTTTTACCAATAAAAAGAATTCTCTTAATATCTTCTTTGAACTGCCATCGAAAATTGATTTAAATTTTGTTCTATGGAGTTCAAATGATGAATTTTCAGGATCAACAGTTTTCTCTGGTAAATGATCTGTGCTTAATAATTGAATTGTTTTAAAACCAATTTTTTCTGCCATACTATTAATTGGTAAGTTTAATCTACTATTACCACTAGTTTTTATGATAGGAGAAACAAAAGCTAACTTCCTTCCAGGTTTTAGCAACAGAAAAGCCTGTTCCATAAATTTTTTGTAAATAGGGATTACATCACTAATCAAAAATTCATCCATCTTCCGAATGTTAGGTAAATTTTCCGAAATAGGCATAAGGATCGGTTCGCTAACTATTCCATCGAAGGATTCGGGAGAGAAATGTTTATGCACATCTGAAATATCCGATTGAAAAATATTTTCCATTAAAACCTTCTGTGGAATTGGATCTTCAAGAAGTTGAGATGCAAATTCAATATTTTTACGGGTTCCTTTAATGTAATTATTATCGATATCCGAACCAAATACTGTATAGCCTAACATATGTCCAAACTGAATAATTGTTCCTGAACCACAAAATGGATCATAAATTTTTTTATTTTTTACTGATGGTGCGAGTTGCAAAAATGATATAAGTGTTTTTGCGAATTTTGGTGGGATTGTAAATTTAAATTCCTTAAAGGGGCGTTCTTCGTCCATATCCTTTTGAAAATTAGAATCTGCTACTGTAATCGTCTTTCCAAAATACATCCCCTCTGATGTCATACAATAGAGGAGTTCAACTCTATTTGGCTCATAAAGTCGATAAGTAAAGAAATGATGGGGAAAAATTGGGTTTAATTTTCCACTTTCAATATTTTTTTGGGGATATCTATAATAAATTGCCTGCTTTGCCCCTTGTTCTTTAAGATAAGTGTTAAAAAATTTATTTACGTAATGTAGAAAATATGCAACAAGACTTTGTTTGTAATAAGGGTCATTAAACGCTGTAGGATAAATGGAATTTGCTATAAAAAATTTTTTATTCTTGATATTCGGAAAAATTTCATATACTACGTCTTTTAATGTGTTATCAACATATCTTCTCCCAGAAAAGACCTTAGCTCTGTTATTCTCAATATCTATTGGAAAAGCATCAGTAAAAGTTTCACTATCAATGAAATCAATCATCTCTCCAATTTTCTGAACAGAACCAAGAAAAACCATTAAATTGCCAATTTGCTTGATAGACATCTTTTCATTTTCAAATTCTACTATGGCAACGTTTGAGGAATAATCTGTTATTCTTCCTGCGTAATCTCGAGTTTGTAAATATGAATCGATTTCTGCAAGGGCTAACCGCCAATTGCGACCTAGTATAAAAAGAAATTTTCGAATCTTTAAAACCCCAAAATTAACAAAGAATCAAATAATTAGAATTTTGGGATTAAAATTAACAAGAGAAAAAAAAGAAAAAAATTTGTATTATTCTTCACCAACAAATGTTCCGATAAAGCCAAGAATACCGCCTAACGTTGTCGTCATCCATCCATATCCAATATGAACTGTTGATGATGCCCAGAAGAAGCTAAAGTTACCGAAAGTGCTATATAATCCAAAAACAAATAGACCGACCCCAATTATAACAAGG
>JAUWPK010000248.1 GCA_030611625.1 Promethearchaeum sp.
TATCTGATACAGTATGCAAAATTACTCCTGAAACCATTAGTAAATAGGCGTTACGCCAATTCAAAACCTTTTGTTCATCATCAATAATACGAAATTTTCGTTTTTCAAATTTGATTGAAAATCTAGAAATATATGAGTAGAAAAAAGCCATGGGTAGTGCCCAGAAAAGATACGGAACAAGATAATGAAAATCAATGGGTAAAAAGAAATAAGCTTGAGCAGAATCTGGGCCGATCCAATTATTTAAAACAAAAATAACAGCTACCTTATAATGAAATTTTTCTTTATTGAAATAGTAAATAGGAATAATAATACTCATAGCGATTACAAAATGACCGAAGAATGGCATGATTTTAATTGATTTTTTATCAATATATAATTTCATCCATCTCCACATTATTTTTTTAATTTTGAAGGAAAAAATTGCGGATGGTTGCGAGCGTAATAATAAATGAACTCTTGAGCATATCCTGCCCATTTACCGAATAGAGAGGTGCCTAATTCCCTAATTTTCTTCTTTGAAATCTTTTTCTCATCATTATAATACTTGATCATAAATTTTTCCATCCACGTATCTACTGGGAAATGAGAAATATCACCGTAAGCGAATAATTGAATGCAATCTGCTACTTTTTGACCAATACCTTCAATATTTTGCAGATTTTTATTAAAAATTTCAGAATCTAAAATAGGTTCAATTAAAAATGAAGGATTGTTTTTTATAAAATTTCTTAAGTATTTTGCTCGATATCCAAATCCTAAATCCCGAAATTCTTCTTCAGTAATGTCTATCAAATCAGAACGGGATGGAAATAGAAAAAACTCTTGCTCTTCAAAAATAGCTGATTTTCCATATAATTTCGCAAGATCTTTCATATTTCTTTTAATTCTTGGTATATTTGAACATTGAGACAATATATATGAAATAGAACATTCAAAGTTATCTTGATTTAATAAGTGTAACCCATTTGAATAATTTACAACTTTTTTCATTAAACTATCAATTTTTATAGATTTTTGCATGTCAATATAATTGTCATTTGTTCGAAAAAAGGAATTTACTATTTTCTCTAAATTTGAATTTTTATTAGAAGAAATAATAAGAGTGTGTGGATCTTTCTGTGTAATTTTAATAATTCTATCTATTAATGCACCAATGTACGTTTTTCCAGAATCATCTGACTCAAATCGAAATATTTGACCGCATTCAAATGTTTTTACTGTATTAAAAATTTCAGAAAAATATAGTTCATACACAATTTATTATTAAACGAATAACATTTCAAGTTTTTATCATTCAAAACCTTATTCTATTTGTTGAAAAGAACTATGGTTAATGTTTTGTTAATTGGAAACGGAGCAAGAGAACATGCATTAGGAGAAGCTCTTGTTCGAGGTGGAGCAGAATTATCTGCATATATGGCAAAAATGAATCCTGGAATTGCTAGGCTCTGTAATAATAATGTAAAAATAGGAAATTTGGATAATTTTTTAGATATTGCAAATTTTGGTAAAGAAAATAAAGTTAGTTTTGCAGTAGCAGGACCAGAAGCTCCCTTGGCAATGGGACTCACAAATGCACTTCAAGCTCATGATATCCCTACAGTTGGACCTACAATTGAATGTGCACAACTGGAGAGTTCTAAGATTTTTACCAGATCTCTATTACAGAAATATAAGATTGAATCAAACATTAATTTTAAAAATTTCTCCGATATTACAGGGATCCCAGAATTCATTAACGAAATTGGATTGGAAAATGTTGTTATTAAACCCGATGGATTAACTGGGGGGAAAGGTGTAAAAGTATGGGGAGATCATTTACAGAGCGAGCACGATATAATGGATTATTGTAATGAAATATTAAATAATAAAGGACGGGTCATTATTGAAGAAAAACTTAACGGGGAAGAATTTACATATATTTGCTTTGTCGATGGAATCAATGTAATAGGAACACCTATCGTTCAAGATAATAAACGTGCATACAATGGAGATAAAGGCCCAAATACAGGCGGAATGGGATCATATTCAATGCAAAATCACTTAATGCCATTTATTTCAAGTGAAGATGTAAATTATGCTAATAATCAAATGAAACAAGTTATCGATGCAGTAGCGAAAGAAACTGGAACTCAATTCAAGGGTTTTCTTTATGGTCAATTCATGAAAACAAAGAAAGGGTTGAAAATTGTTGAATTTAACATAAGATTTGGCGATCCTGAAGCGATGAATGTATTACCTATAATGAAAAGTAATTTTGTAACTGTTTGCCAACAAATTTTGGATGGAAATTTAAGCGGTACATTAGAATTCGAGAAGAAGGCTACTGTATGCAAATATCTGGTCCCAGAAGGGTATCCAGTTAAACCTATTGCACATTCCGAAATAAAAATAGATGAAGCAGAGATTAAAAAATTAGGAGCAAAATTATATTTTGCATCAGTGAGTGAAGAAGAAGGGAAAATATTTACATCTACTTCAAGAGCGATTGCAGTACTTGGAATTGCAGACACACTTGATGAAGCAGAAAAAATCGCAGAAAAAGGAACTGCCTTTATTCATGGCACCCTTTTCCATAGAACTGATATTGGAACACAAAAAGTATTAAATAGACGAATAAATCATATGAATAAAATTCTAAATTCAGAGTGACTGACATTAGTTTATCTCAATTTCTTCAATAATGAATGGAAATTTTAATGAATGATTAGTTGACAAACATTAATTAACGAAAAGAACTCTAGTAGAAATGATAAACTAAAATGTTCTTTAAATCTACTGAAAAAAAAAAATGCCTTAGTTGTGGATACCTTTTAGTTGCACCATTCCCTCTACATTGCCCTAAATGTAATGAGAAAATTCCAGGAGTCGAAGAACCAAAGAAAAAATCTAGAAGAATACTGAATAAAGAAAAATTAGAGAAGGCAGAGAGAAAAGTTTTCAGTGGAGATATCATCAAAGGGCAAATAAAAAAAAAGGAAGAAGAAAAAAAGGTTTTTGACACGAAACCTATTTTTAAAACACTTGATCAATCATCCAAAGGAAAAATTGAATTAAATCCTCAGGATTTATCTAAAAATCTTAAAATTCAATCAAATCCCAAAATTGTAATCTCAAATCAAATAGATAAATCAATCCAAGATAAATCAATTCATGATATAAATATTTCAAAAGATTCAGCTTCGGATTCTGATACAAGAATTAAAGTAAAGGTAAAAAAACGAACAGAAATTGATCTTTCAAATACAAATATTGAACTGGGAAAGAAAGATGAATATCTCAAATTTATGGGAATCATAACCAAAGAAAGAACAGAAATATATTTTTCCAATGAGAAATATAAATATTTCCTCGAATTAGGATCTAATCTTGATTATATCGCCACTTCAATCTTAGCCGGCGAACTTGATCGAATGATGTTATCTCCCCTAGACAACGGGCATGAGGAGATTTGCTATTTTCTAAGTGATAGGGATTTTTTATATATCATTTATGGTAATTTTCCCAAAAAAAAAGCAGCTTGGCTATTAAACAATATGAAAATTCTTATTAAAGAAATTTTACGCAATAAAGATGTTAGTAAATTGACTAAGCTCGACTTATATAATATTAAACAGAATTTCCCATCACGTGCTAAATTCATTTTAGAGAAATACATTAAACTTCAAGATGTATTTACTTCACGAAAATTAAAATCTCTTGACAATTTTCTGCGAGTGGATTATTTTGGCTTAAGTTATCAATCTATCGGTGTGATTTCAAAAATTATTACTGATGAACTTGAAATCGAAGGTTTGCCGCCCATTGATCCAAATAATGAGAGTAGTTCTGATTATAATCAATTGGAAATGGCAGAAGCATTAATTACCGCGAAAGTAGAAGCAATGGCAGCTAATACGGTTGCAAACACTCAAATGATGCCTAATTGGATCTCGGTAAAACTCGGATTTCAGAATTATCGTTTCATTTTATTCTCTAAATTAGGGAATTATTACATTTCTCTTTTAATTGAAGGAAATCTCGAATTAAAATCCCGTATTCTTACCAAACTTCATGGTTGGTTGGAAAAAGTAACTCAAAAACCTTTTACAGGAGTTCTCGAAGAATTTAAATCCGTTCAAGTCGGAATTGTGGAGTATTTGAAAGAACGACATAAAAATATCTCAATAAATTAGGTTTAGTAGCAAATTAGGTTTAGTAGCAATATATTCAGTCGTTTCGTTCATTTTTTATCGTTTCGTTCATTTTTTATCATTAGATTACTTAATTTATATATACAGATCGTACGTTAGTTAGATCAACTTTAAATATAACATAATTTCCCAATTTAAATTAGATAATAATCTAAATTTAACAAATTAAACAATGATTGGTATGAGTGAGTCAAAAAAAATTTTAGTTATCTGCCCTGTTTGTTCTAAGTCAGGACGTGTGCCTGTACCTGTTGATATCATTTCAGAAAAAGATTCTGGAGCCACATCCGTTTATATCCCCAGAGATCTCGTTTGCCCACATGAATTTTACGCATATATCGATAAAAACTTCAAGGTTAGGGATTATTTAGTTTTAGAATACAGTTTAAAAGCCGAAGCTTTAAAAATTAAATCAAAACTCAATTTTCTACTCAAAAAAGCGGATCAATATGATATTTCCTTAAAAAATCTAACAAATTTCATTACTGAAAGAGATTTCCGTTCATTATTATTTTCTTGTTTTGTTGGGAGTCCGATTCTTTTTATCGAAGATGATTTAGATTCGGAGCGTTTTGGGGTGTTATTTAACGCGCTTGCATGGTTTTTTCCAAAAGTGGTTGAAACATGCACAATTTTAAGTCCACCAAATTATCTTGAATATAATGAAAAACATGGGGACAAACTTAAAGATTTTTCTGTTTTTAATGTTTTATATAAAATTAGTGTTCAAAAACCGTTTGGTGATAGTCTTTCTGAACCTTTCGATGAAATATTAGAATCTATAAGAGAAGCGGATTCAAAGTTACAATTGATTTATGCAAAAAATAAGGTCGACTATCTCTTGAAATTTACTAATGAAATTGAAGCAATGGATACTAAAGACTACAAGACTATTCAGAAAACAATGAAAAAGAAATATCCAGATCAAGAAAGCATGTTTTCTTCAAAATGGATAGAAATTATACACCAACGAAAAGGATTGTGGGTTGAACCTGAAGTTGTAGAAACAAAAGAAGAGGCTAAAGAAGCAAAAGTAGCATCGGATCGGTTATACTTCTATAATTCTGCGATCCACGTGAGAACAGCAGAAAATCAAGAAACTGACCTTAAAAAACACGTCCTTCAAATAATAAGAAATGAAACAGTTGTTTCTATAGCGGGAATAATTAACGATTTAGAAAAAAGAGCTTATGAACGATCCTTGGAATTTGATTATAACCTAGTTCCAGTAATTCTTGAAGAGTTTAAAGATAAAGGTTATATCACTATAACCTGAACAAAAAATAGTTTTTTTATTTTTGCTTCCTATCAAACTTGATTTAGAGCGGATTGAATGATTTTATTTTAACAATTATTGTAAAATGAGATTTAAAAATCTCAGAATGACTATAATCTTTAATTTCATTCATAAATTCCATTTCTATCTCTTCCTTTTTCATTCTAATAAAAGTGTGTTTCCTAATTTCTTTATCTTCATCAATGTAGACATCAAAGAATTGGATTTGTTTTTGGGAATTACTATCAGGGGCAATAGACATGTTTAC
>JAUWPK010000018.1 GCA_030611625.1 Promethearchaeum sp.
AGATTACCAGTCCAAGATGTTTATAAGATCAAAGGTTCTGGTGTTGTTCCAGTAGGTAAAATTGAAACAGGAATGTTAAAGGTGGGTATGAAAATAAGTGTTGCACCAACCGAATTTGAAGGAGAATTACGTTCAATTGAAATGCATCATGAGGCAATGCAAGAAGCAGGTCCAGGTGACAACGTTGGATATCAAATTCGTGGTATAACCATGAAAGATGTTTATCGTGGTTGTGTTGTTGCTGAAGCAGATAAACCTTGCACCGTAGTTACGCCAAAAGGTATGATCACCACTCAGGTTATTGTTATTTGGCACCCTACAGCAGTAGCAATTGGTTATTGCCCAGTAGTTCATTCACACACAGCTCAAATAGCATGTAAGTTTATGGAACTAACAAAAAAAATAGACCCTAAGACAGGACAAGTTGCTGAAGACAATCCTCAATTCCTAAAGAAAGGCGATGCAGCTATAGTGAAATTACAACCTATTAAGAAATTCCCACTTGAAAAATACAAGGATTTTCCAGAATTGGGTCGAATTGCAGTTCGTGATATGGGTAGAACCGTTTCTGTCGGTGTCGTGTTAGATTTAATCGAATAATTAAGATAAAATTTAAGATAATATTTTATCTTCTTTTTTTTTTTTTTCTGTTTTATTTCTCAACCTTAGTATAATTAATCATTTTAATGGTAAAAGGCCAAACAAAATAAACTTAAAAGAAAAAATATTATTATCTTTAGGATAATATTGTTTGACATTTGCCTTCTTAATGGAATTACTGAATTTCAAGAGGAAAATCGAATAAAGGTATTCCAAGAATCCGCAACATTTATTGATGGAGTTCTTTATAAATTAGATGATAAACTATTTTTACGAGAACCACCAACTGGCCTAATGATACTCGCCGCAATTTTAGAGCAAAAAGGTTATTCAGTAGATATAATTGATAGTTCAATTCTACAAAATCCAAGAGAATATATATTAGAAAATGCCTATAAATATCGCTTAATAGGACTAACTGGCCTAACTAATACATTTAATGATATTTTACAAACAGCAAAACTTATAAAGAGGTTGAATCCAGAAACTTATATAGTAATGGGCGGACCTCATGCATCATTTGAATATAAGACTATATTATCACAAAACCCAGAAATTGATTTGGTTTTTATTGGGGAATCAGAAAAATCTTTTTCATGGATGGTTGATATGCTACTTCACGAACCAGTATTAAATTATATCGAAGATGGGAGAACTGAAGATATAAAGAATACTTTAAATTCACCAGATAAAATTCAAAATTTGTTTAAATCGATTGCTGACATGGGGAAGTTACCAAAGGGGATTGCATATTATAGCAATTATGATGTCAATGCCCAAATATCAAATAAATCAAAAGAAATTAGAGATACAGGATTTCCAGAAACGATAAATTTATCGGAATTACCACTACCTGCCCGCCATTTGATTTCTAGGATATATTCTGTAGCAGATGTGATAATTAATCGGGGGTGCCCAAATAAATGTTCTTTCTGTTCGCGAACTCATCTTTTCCCTCAAATGCGAATTAGACCAGTAAAGCAGGTATTAGAAGAAGTAAAATACATTTCCTCATGTGCAAATTATAAATTTGTAAACTTCTATGATAATATCAATATCAACCACCGTTATTTGAATGAATTTTTAGATGGATTACTTTCCCAGGAATTTTTATTACCGTGGGGTGCAGAATTAAGAGCAGATGCAATAACTAAAGATGAAGCAATTAAATTAAAAAAAGCAAATTGTAAAATTGTGGCTACAGGTGTGGAAAGTGCATCTGAAGAAGTCCTAAAAATTAATTTTAAATTTCAAGATCCAAGCAAAGTAGCTCAAGGAATTAGAATTTTCAAAGAAGTTGGAATTGCGGTACAGGCTTATTTCGTAGTTGGTTTACCAGGGGATAACTGGGAGAGATTTAGAAAAACTTTAAAATTTGCAGAGACACTAAATTTGGAAAGCGGAGTTGATCGGGTCGAATTTTTTACTGCTACGCCTTATCCTGGCTCAGATTTAGCAATGAATAAAGAAAAATATGGAATTAGAATTCTAAATGAAAATTTTTCCGAATACGATTGTAGAACTATAATTATGGAAACTCAAACTCTTAGTTCACGTGATATTGAAAATATGATAATAGAAGCCAAATCATTAAAAAAACGATTAAATTTGTGAGTAATTTAAATTTAGGATGAATATTTTTAATTATTTTTAATGTAATCTTGATTTTTATTTATAGAATTTTCGATGATTTTATACTTTGGTGAATTTTATGAATGAGGTGAATAATAATGATAAACGATTACGTGGTTGAATCAGATTACGATGTTGAAGATTGCAAAATGAAATTGAATAATATGACTTTGGAAGAAAAATGCTGGGTTCGTTCACGAATGACAAATTGTGTTAATTGTGGTGTTTTATGTTTAAAAACTGATTTGGAATATGGAAGATGCGTTATTTGCAATAAAAACAAATCGATTCGAGAGTTTAGGCGATTGCATTCCCCAAATTTCAACCGAAAATAAAAAAATTAATAGAAAAAAAAATGGTTCTAACAACGATTCTGCACCTACGGTGCAGAATCTACATGATTAACCACAATTTTTATTTTTCTCGAAAATTTTCATTTTTTTTTAATCGCAAGAAAATAAAAAGTAATCCGTGAAGAAATATCCCAAGAATAATTCCACTTACTAGCTCGATTAAGTTAGCAAATGATTCATTTGAGATCCTAAACAATAAATATAATCCCATAGGAATATTGAAAATGATGCTCATGATCAAACCTGGATTATATTTTTTAAGTTTTATAAAAACACCTAAATGAACAAATCCATTAACAAATACCAAGGTTGTGAGAATTATCGGAAATATTGGAGAAATATGAATTCCTAAAATGATAAACAAGGGTGTTTGAATCCAAATTAAAATGATATTAATAAAAAAAGCATTTTTATTTGTTAAAACAGTCATTTCTGAACTGCCAGTGAGAATTTCATTTATTTTTTCAATAAAACCACCAGGATAAATATATTCTTCATATTGATGAAACATATATAGAGGAAGAGTTAGCCATAATAACCAAATAATACTCCCAATTTCGACTTTGGAATTAAAAAAAAGCAAAATCAATATGAAAATTGCACCAACTAACCCAGATCTCGCCCAATTTTATACCAATATTCAATTTCTTTCATATATATTAAAAATATTTGGCATATCTAAATTTTTATTCTTTTGGCACTAAGTAAAAAATATGAAAGCCGATATTCATTTACATTCTTCTAAAATGATCCCATTTCCACTAAGGATTTTACTTAATTTCCAGCATAGAAAAACACTACTTCCTCCATTTCAATTAAAAGATATGAAGAAAATCGGTCTTAATTTTGCAATTATCAATGGAATCGGGGATCCCCTACTAAATAGATTCTTCTCCTTTGGAAATAATTTCCGTGGATTAAAAATTCAAATCAAGAAATTAATTAAAGAAATAAATAAATCTGATAATATTGTATATGATAACTTTAAATCAATTGAAAAGGGAATTGAAGAAGAAAAACCAGTTTGTTTTCTAGCCATTGAAGGTGCGGACTTTTTAGAAAATAAAATTGAAAGATTGAATGAAATTTATAATCTAGGTATACGAGGTTTAGGTTTAGTTCATTTTTCGGATAATTGTATTGGAAAAATCAATACAGATATAGTTTCTATGGTCTTAAAAGCAAAAATTAATGAAATTGAAGAAACTAAAGGCGGATTAACAGATTTTGGAAAGGATGTTATTAAAGAAATGAACAAACTTCATATGGTAATTGATTTAGCCCACGGAAGTTCCGAAAAGTAAATTGATGTACTCAAAATTTCTAACCATCCTGTGATGGTTTCACATTCAGGAGCACGATCAATTCAAGATTTCTCAAGGTATTTAACTGATGAAGAAATAATGGCTATTTCTCAAAAAGGGGGTTTAATTGGATTATGGCCTTTTTATTTTAAGGGCAAAGGGATGAAAACTATGGATGATTTCATCGACCATGCAAAATTTATGAAGAATCTTGTTAATGTAGAGAATATTGCAATAGGAACGGATGCAAACGGACTTCCAGGTGCGATGAAAGGTTATAAATTTGAAAGAGATATCTTTAACATTGAGAAATCTCTACTAAAAACAGAATTTAGTAAAATTGAAACCTCAAAAATCATGGGGGATAACATTATTGAATTTTTAAGAAGGACTAATTAGAAGAGAAATGTTAAAAAAATGATTGAGAAGTAATCAAGCTATTGAAAATTGTATGAAGCTTTTCTAATTTGGAGCAATTTGAATTTCCATACTAGAAACATTAGAGCTTCTTCCCTCATCATTTGTTAAAACTTCAGTAGTAATTTTTATGTCTTTGTATTTGGCAGTGGGATAAAATTTATTTATTAGAATTTCTGCAACATCAACTGCATGAGATATCGCACGTCCTCTAGCTTTAATTATGCAATCAGTCCCTCTGTTAAGTATCATCATAGCAGCCATAACATAATTCATAGTTGGTCTCTTTCCAATATAAACAGAATTATCATTATATCTCTTAGTTTTCTTGATCTCTTTGCTTTCTTTGATTTCCTTGTTTACTTTACTTTCTTTGATTTCCTTGTTTTCTTTGCTTTCTTTGCTTTCTTTGATTTCTTTGATTTCCTTGTTAATTTCTTCACTCATTTTTTTTCACCATTTTGTGGTTTTTTTTGTGTCAAAGTTTTTTTTCATTTTTAGTTTTTTTTTTATTTTATTTTTAATATCAAAAAAAATGTATTATTGGATAGAATAAAAGGTTTTCACAAGGTTCAGAAAACAGAAAAAAAGTTGAAGGCTTTATTCAATAACCCTAAAAAAACGCTTAATAATAAGGAGATGTGTCATCATTTGAAACACGTTGTATTGCACCCCAAACATTATCAACTCCTTCATTATATTTTGCAGACACAGGTAATAAGTCTGAAACTGCCCCGAATTCGCGAAATGTTCGCCCTAAGGATAAAGTTAATTCTTTTAACATCCCCCGTTCTAGATTTTCCGTAGCAGTTGCGAGTTCATACTCATCTTCAACCCATTTTAAAATCATATCTAGTTTTTCACCATGTATCAAGTCTTTTTTTGTCAATAAATTAATTTGGCTTAAATTAGCGAATCTGAATTGAACAGATGCTGCAAGTAATAATGTAGAAATAAAACCATTTGGATGAATGCACATTGTACTATCATAGCAGAATATAATCCCCCTTTTTACACTTCCAAAACCCAAAGCATTTGCAATCATTGGACCACTATTTCTGAAACTAAATAGCTCCATTTGACCAGGAGTATCTACAAGAATAATTTCCGGATCGTTATATTGATTAATTTCATATTTTAAATCTTCAATATAATTGACCATTAGATCTGTAGCTGCGATCATAGCACCATTTGGCCCCAAACCGGTTTTTTCCATTACTGCATCAACAGTTACATAGTCTTGAATGTCGATATCTGGAGTATACGGTAGCGTTCGGCACCCAGGATCTAAATTAATAGTAACAACAGAAATTTCTTGATTGTAATCTTGAAGATATTCAACCAAAGATTTAACTAGTGTTGTTTTTCCAGAACCAGCTGGACCTATAACATATTGTATTAACATTAAATCACGTTTTTTAATTGATAAATGAAAAAAAGAATTTATTCAATATTAACTAATGTTTCATATTAACTAATGTTTTATTTTATTGTTATAAGAACTAGGGGATGATTTGATGGAAAAATCTAAAAAAGCACAATATAAATTTAATAAAGAGGAATTACGTGAACTATTATATGATTTTAATAAAGAAAAAGGAGCACTTCCATTCGATCGACCTCGAAAAGTATCCATTTGGGATGAAACTTTAAGAGACGGAGAACAAACACCTGGTGTTTTTCTCACATTAGAGGAGAAAATTAAAATAGCAACAATTTTAGATGAGATTGGAACAACAAAAATAGCTGCAGGATTTCCTGCCATTTCAAATGGTGAATTAGATATTGTTAAAAAAATATCCAATCTCGGTTTGAGTAATTCTACTATCTTAGGAATAGCACGCCCCAGAGAATCAGATATAAATGCATGTTTAAAATGTGACTTAGAAGAAATTGTTTTATTTATGCCTGTTAGCGATCTTCATTTAAAAATCATGAATTTCTCGAAGCAACAACAAATTGATATGATTCAGAAAGCGTTTGATTACGGTAGAGAACATGGATTGAAATTTAATTGGGTTTCAGAAGATGGAACGCGATCTAAACCAGAACATTTACTTAAAATACACCAATTAGCGATAGATAATGGTGCTTCATCAATTATTCTCGGAGATACTGTGGGAGTTTTACAACCCGAAACGACAATTTACATGATTGAAAAAATGAAAAAAGAATTAAAAAGATGGGATAGGACTAAAACACAACTGGGAATACATACGCATAATGATTTTGGACAAGCAGTATCAAATACATTAGTCGCAGTTTATCATGGAGCAACACTTCCTCATGTTTGCGTTAATGGGTATGGAGAACGAGCAGGGAATGCATCATTTGAAGAAGTTGTAACAAATTTAGAAGGAATGGGAGTTAGTACAGGAATAAATCTAAGGAAATTAACAGAAATGTCTCATATAGTAGAAGAGATTTTTGGATTACCGCTAAGTGCACATAAACCTATAGTTGGCTCCAATGCTTTCAGTCATGAAAGCGGTTTACATATCCATGCAATTGTCAGTCACCCAATTGCATATGAACCAATTAATCCAGCATTAGTTGGACAAAAGCGTAAGTTCTATCTGGGTAAGTTTTCAGGATCTGCATCCATTATAAATGCTATAGAAACAAAATTAAAAGGCACTAATCTTGAAATCCCTCGAGAAATTATAAAAAAAATCCTTCAAGATGTAAAGAATTTGCAGGAAAAATCATCAAAAGAAAATAAAAAGAGATCTTTCAAGAAAATTAAAAAACTTATAGGATATATTCAATCAGGCATAAATGATGAAGAGTTTTTTGCCATAGTTCAAAAACATGCAAAAAAATATTTGAAAGATTCTTGGGTTTATAAAAATTAATAAAAAAAATTAATAAAAAAGTCAAACAGAAAATATCTTTAGATAAAAGAAAATATCTTTAGATAAAAGAAAATTTTTGAGATTTTCATAGAATAATATATAAAAATAAGCGAGTAAAATGACTACTATCTTTCGGGGTTTCGGATTACCAAAATTTCAAGGTAAAAAGGTAACTAAAAGCCTTATTATAAATTTATTTAATGAACCCTATAAAACTATACTACATAATTCTTTTTCATATGAGATGATATACCAAAAAGGCGTAAGTTTGTTTTATCTTAAAGAAGAAGAGATTACAAAAATTGAAATTAAAAAGAAAAAAAGAAAAAAATCAGAAAAACTAGAAGATGAAAAATTACAACCAATAAAAAAAAAAAAAAAAGTTTTTGAGATTTTTATGATCGGATTTGTTGCTCCATTTTCCGGTTGCACAGAAAAGGGTTTAAAATTAAATCTTAATACAATGGAAGATGTGTTTAAAAAACTGGGTAAAGAGAAGTGGATTACAAGTTTAGATGGGAAATATTGGTGGGTAGAATACTCTGGGATTTCCTTTTATGTTGAAAAAGAAGAAGATAATGCTTTGGAATTTTTTAATGAAGATGTACTTTTAAAAAAACCTATAATCCGGATCACTGTCCCCTTAATGGAATACCCTGATTACGGAGTTAAGAACGAATTCGGTCTTGAAAAACTAAATCAAGATGATTTTTGTCTTGATGGAAAACTTCACCAACCAATTCTAGATAGCAAAAAAGCAGAATCAATTTGTGCAAAATGCGGATTAGTTTTATCAGAACGAATGATTTCAATGGAAAATAGTGGACAAAGAGCTTTTTCAACAGAAGAACGTAATAAACGCGAACAACATGGATCTCCAATGAACCCCTTAATGCCTGATATGCAATTAAGTACAATGATAGATAAAAGAGCTCCTATGCCAGAAGTTCTAAGAAAAGCTGTCAAATGGGATAGTAGATATACATGGAAACAACGTAACATGATTCAAGCCACCTCAGAAATAAAACGAATTGGGGAATTATTGAACCTTCCTAAACATGTAAAGATTTATGCGGTTACATTGTATCGAAAAGCTTTTCAATTGGGTTTGCTAAAAGGTAGATCTATAAAAGCAATGGTTGCTGCTAGTTTATATTTCGCATGCGGAGCTGAAAAAATTCCAAGAACTTTAGGAGAAATTGCTAAAGTAACTGATTCCACCTTCCACAATATTACAAAATGTTATCAAAGTTTAATTAAAGAATTGAATTTACCTAGTCCTACAATCAATCCAGGATTATTAGTTAGCAAATATGTTACTAACTTAAATTTAGGTTATGAAATTCAAATTTTAGCCGGAAAAATCCTTACGGCATATGAAAAGAGATATTCATTGAGTGGAAAGGATCCAAAAGGTCTTGTGGCAGCTGCAATCTATATTGCAGCCCATCAGCATGGATTAAAAATTAGTCAAACGAAGGTATCTCGCTCGATAGGGATCACAGAAGTCACGCTCCGAAACAGACTTAATGAAATGAAGCGGTTTATTAATTATAAAAAAAAAAAAGTTAATCAGCCAAACCAATAAAAATAATCGAATCTCCACGTAAAATAATTTTCGGTAGACGTTCATTTTTTTCTTCTAAATTCCCTTCTTCGTCAATTTTTTCAAAATAAATATATTCAACATTTTCGAGTAAAACATTTAAATGGTTATCAAAAGACTTTAATATCCCTTTGAATTTTCGATTTCTCTTCACTTTAAGAATAATTTCCTTACCTAGGGATTGATGAAGCCTTGATATTGGATCATGGGGTGTTTGTGGAGGTGTCATGAAAGTTTCCTATCCTTTTCTAATATAACTCTAAATTAAAATTTTATTAAAAGAAACTAAATGAGAAATTGATAATATTTTAAATTACCATGGTTTTTGAAGTAATTGACAGAATCTACAAGCAACAAATTCATTCTTTGGGGGAAATAGTCCCAACACATTCCCACATTTAACACAATTTAAGTTTATTAAATTTTGGTCTTTTTCCGATAGATTTTCTTCTTGTAATAATTTTTGAAAATCAAAAGACAATTGTCTTAAAACATTTACTACAATATGCTCATACGGGGAACAAGAATAGAGAGCTAGTACGTTCTTCTTAATTTGGGGAACTACTAAAACCTCACAAATTTCTCCAGATTTAATTTCGGTTTTTGCAAAATAAAAACTCATATCAATTTTTTTATTCTTAATTTTTGAAATTTGCATAAAATTGAATGTTTCGGTTATGTTTTCCAAAAATGATTTAGCTTTTTCAAGATCGTTTAATAATGGGATTCCAAAACCTTGAATTCTTTTAAACATCTCTTTATTTTTCATAAAAGATTTAACAAAACTAATTGAAACTTCGTGTGGAATAAATTCAGGAAGAATAGTATCTATATCTATTGGGTATAAGCGTAATACTCTGGCATATCCATCAATTGATTTATATTGCATTAAACCATCAATTTTTATTTGGTTTTTTTGTGTTTGGTTAAAATATATCTCAAAAATTTTCCCTTGTGTTGCATTAATTGTTCCTAAGTCAACCCAAATATAAGATTCTTCTAATTTAACAACATGCTTAGGTTTCAAATTATCAAATTTAAGCATATTTCCGTAGTTGAATTTCAATCTTGCATCATTAATCATATCTTGAGAAGCATTTTTTACGTGAATCCTTATGCATATTTTATAGGTTGATATCCCAATACGCATTTCTACAGAAATAAAATCTTTTTGTGATGTTTCTTTTGAACGCGAGATCTCGACATCCTCAGGAGTAGATACAAGCATATCTTGGTCAAAGGATTCTGTTTCTGTACCACTATTAGAAAGTTTCTTAGCGTCATTAGCTTGAATAGAAGATTTAATTGAAGGTAAATCAAATTCATTTATGTCCCAATCAATAATTTCATCTAAAGTTAATGCTGGTTTATTAATATCTTGATTATCATCTTGTTCTAAAAAAATTAAGAATAATTTTCCATCATTGTTTTGTTGAATTCGACCGTATATTTGTCCTCTGAAATATAGCCTAATTAAACACTTTCGGATTTTCAAATCATCTAAATTAAACTTATCTTTTAAAATATCCAGACTTAACCGTTTATGTGTTAACATATATTTTACTATAAAAGACGCAACTTGAATATCTTGATCTGCAGACATATATGACTCTTTCCTTTTTACTTCTCCAATTTATTATTTCTCTTTCAGCTTTTTATGCTTTTTATTATTTTTGTTTGAGTGTAATTTAAATTGTTAATTGTTTGTTAAATATTATTCTTACTATGTTTGAAAATCTTATCATATGCTGGACAACCTAACTTACCTTGCTCACATTGCGCGCAGGTTTTACTTCTAATAAAGAAATTTGGAAGAAATGCAACTAATATATACCTGATGGAATATACTAAATGTCCCAATACTAAAGATTAAAACTGGAAATATATTTTTTGTTGTTAAACTCTTTAGATTCTCCTTGAGAAAAGAATAATTGACTCAAAATACCAAAACCAAATCCGCATCTTTTCCCATAATAAAAACAATGCGAACATCTTAATTTTAAGCTTAAAAAGGTTGTCAGAATACATAAAATAACATAGATTATACCAGCTATTGAATTGAGAGAACAAATCACTAAAGTGCCAATAATATAACTTAAAAAAGTTAAAACCAGATTCATTCAAATTATTTTTCGAGAGTAATTTTCCATGGCAAATAATATACATAAGATGATTTTAAAGATTAAGCAATGTTTTTTGGATTACGTAAATTTCTTCTCTCTCAAAAAACTAAAAATAAAAAAAACGTAGAAGAGTAGTTCTTTTTACGAGATTAGAATATACTCTTTTTTTTATATCTTCTGAAATAAAACACAGTTACAATAATTCCAATGGTTATAAGAAAAATAGGAGGATATCCTGCAACTCCATTATTATAATCACCATCATCATCATTATTATCAGGAGGAGTATAATTGCTATATTCTTCTTCAGTCATCACAGTTACCACAATGGATTTTTCTTGAGGGTCCGCCGTCCCGCCAGTAGCTTCTAGAGTGTAGGTATAAGAACCAAGAGGTAATCCATCAACATTTGTGATGACCGTTTCTCCATCACTCCAACCCGCACTATCAATGGTGCTCCCATTAAAAGTAATCTGATAAAAACCATTAACTAAGTTTATACCGTTTATTGTCCATGATATGAAGTTTCCTGTTGAATTTATTTCGTATCCGAAAGTACTAGCAGATGAGATTTCAATTCTTTCACTTGAAGGTATCACAGATACATCAATGGATGCTTCTTGAGGGTCCACTGTTCCACTGGTAGCACTGAGAGTATAATTATAAGAACCAATATCTAATCCATCAACGCTAATTTCGACCGGTGATCCATTAACCCAACCCCCACTGTCAATATTACTTCCGTTACGAGTGATTTGATAAGAGCCAGAATCCACCTCTATCCCAATAATTGTCCAAGAAATATTGTTTCCTATCGATCCTTCTTCGTATTGGAGATAACCAGAAGTTGAGATTTCAATTTTCGGAATTATCGGTATCACAGTTACCCGAACAGTATATCCAGATGTAATCGTATCACCAGCAGTAGCTCGTATCGTATAGACATGAGTGCCTAGAGATAATCCATCAACATTAAAACTAATCGTTTCTCCTTCGCTCCAACTCCCATTATCAACGGCATTGTCATTAAGCATTATCTCATATGTTTTTTCACCTTCTACCCGTGTTCCAGTGATTGTCCATGATATTGTGTTACCTGTGGTTCCATATTCATATTCGAGATTATTATAATCCAGGATAGAGATAGACCTGGGATTAAATATAACATCACCCCACACACCAAATACAACCGCTAACATAACAAGTGCGATACAAACTGCTATACCACTATATTTTCTACTTAGATCCGGCATTTTTTTCAATCCATTTTTAATTTTAACGCTCTGAAATTTATTACATCAATCCAGAGAAATCGGAATTCTTTATTCGTTATTTGGATTAAGAAAATAAAAATGTATATGTAATACCAATTGTCAAGATTTTTTTCAAGAAAATTCGAAGTTTACATTTGTTTTTGGATCTTGAAATCTGTGTGGTGGATAAAAAGACATGCTTGATGGGTGCTAGAAGATATGCTGTTGAAAATTTTAAATTTCTTAATTAAGGCACGAATAATTTCCAATAATTGATTCATTTTTTTTTTTCAAAAAAAGTTCTTTTATTAAAAAAGATTATTTTTTTTTATTCATGGAAATTTCTTCTCTCTCAAATCTTTTGAAAAAACTATTTGAAACTAAAACAATAACGCCAAGTTATAAAATACCTCATATTCTTTTTTGCATTATGCTAATAGGAAAAGAATCACATGGAATAGGGAGGTATAGGATAAAAAAGGAAATGAATTTGGGAGAAGGATCCATTAAAACATTACTTAACCGTCTAAAAGAAGAAAATGTCATCAAAGTAGATAAAAGTCGTCAAAAAGGCCACATTATTACTACAATTGGTAAAAAAATATTTCAAGATTTAGAAAAACTCATTTCTTATCCACAGGAATTGGAGAATAAAGAAAATAAATTCGTAGTAGGTCAAATTGCGTATTATTCGGTTGTAGATCAACAATATATTAAAAGGAATCTAGGATCCAGTATTAATCAGCGTGATGAAGCGATAAAAATCGGAGGAACAGGAGCAACATGTTTGATTTATGATGGAAACCAAAAATTTGGATTTTCAGATGGAATATCAATTAATCTACCTATCGAACAAAAACAAATAAAAAAAGGAGATATTTTAATTATTGGAGCAGGAAATTCAAAAAGTGATGCAATTCTGGCGACTTATGCAGCTGCGATTTCGATATTAACGATATAGTATTATGAAATTATAACAGATTTAATCTCTATTTTTCATCGCACTTAAAAGTAAGCCTCCAGCATATATTGCCCCAATTCCTAATATCTCTTTCTGTTTATCAAATTCTTCCTCAAAATTTAAAAAATCCACATAGTTTTCTTGATTGCCTATTAATTTCCTTAATAAATCAATATTCATAAATCTCGCAAAAGTTCCAGGTGCCGATATTCGCATTACTTGGCATCCATTTTCTCTAACTAAAATTTCTAACTCTTGAGGGGTGAAAGCATGCCAACTGGGCATTAGGCTTGGTTCCAGCTTTTTCATTTCTTTATCAACCAATAAAGTTCCTGTTCTAAATACTTCTTTTAATGTTTTTAATTTTCCAAAATGTTCTAAATCAAATTCTCCTGCATCTTCTAAAATTACTCCATATTTATTGGCGACGCATAAAATAATTTTTGATTTTGCAATCCGAATAAGCTCTTTTATTACCTCAAAATAATTATCAAAACAAAAAGAAAGCGGTGAATCCAAACAAAGCACAAGGTCAAACGTATTATCATCATAATCAAAACCTTGAGAAATATCGGATTTTATGAAAATAATATTTTCACTGAAATTAGGATTAATTTTTTGATTTGCGATTTCTATCATTTCCGTTGAAATATCAATGTGTACCACTTGATGACCAGCTTCTGCCAAAGGTATTGAAAAACGACCAGGTCCAGCACCAGCATCAAGAATTTTCAAGTTTTTACGGGAATCTATGCATCTGAGGATTTCTCTCCATAATAAATCAGAATGAACTTGTTTTCGGGGATCCTCTTCTCTTTTAAGTTCCCGTTCTGCTTTCCGATCCCAATATCCTTCATGCCCCGTCATCTATCTTATCCCCAAAGTATCAAAAAGTAAAAAAAAATTAAAAAGAAACTTTAATTCTTGAAGAAATTCCAGGAAATACGTCTATGTAATTATCATAAATCATTTTTTGGAGAGCTTCTTCATTTACTTTATCAGCAAACAGCTCAATTGTATTACTTACTCCAAATATTGAACTATCATATATACCAAGACCAGAATCGAGTACAATGCGGTTTTCATAAGAAAAACTTTGAAAAATTTGCAATGCTTCTTCAGGACTTATCGCTTGCTGCCCTACGGTTATTCCTACTTTAATATCTTCATTATGGTCTCGTATCACCAATTGTAAAGTATCCTTATCGCAATGATCAATAATTGCTCGTTCAATTTTAGACTTTTTCAATTCTTTTAAAATGATAGAAGTCAGTGCAACCTTGTCAAATTTGGGGGCTTGAACAATAACTGGAAGATCAAATTTATGAGCTACGCTTAATTGTCGTTTAAATGCCATATATTCTTGCTTACTTCCTCGTCCCATCCCTATTTCGCCAATTCCTATCGCTTTCTTATCACTTAAAAATTCGTCTAAAAATAATAGCACTTCATCCATAACTTTAGAATTCATAGAATGTGCAGGCGGAATCCCTATTACAGGATGCAATCTTAGACTATTTTTCTCACATCGCTTGATTTCTTCATTACAAATCCAATTAAAGAAATCATAATAACTACGTCCACTTGAAAGAGGTGCTTCTGAGGGAAGGACCATTGAGCTAATGATATCTCGAATTCCCATATGTCTAAACATTTTTAAGTCCCCTACAGTGCGATAAATTGAATGTACAACATCAATTCGGCTTCCCGGTCGTGCAATAAATTTTTTACGGAACATTGTATCTCAAGTAAATATTTGGTGTTTTAAAATAAATATTTGGTGTTTCAATAAGAAAAAAAATATGAAAAAAAGATAAAATAATATATACAAGTTTTTTCTAAGAAGATTAAAACTCTTTACGCTTATTTTTTTATTATAACTCAAGTTATATGATCAGGATTCATTCTCCAAAGGTTTCTTTTTAATTTCCTTTTTATAATTGACAATAAATCGATCTAAATACATAAAAGGTGTATCTAAAACTCCAAAGAACCATTTAGTAAGCAATTGACCAAGAATTATAGTTGGAACCATAGCCCAATTTGGATCAGAAGAGAAAACTCCAAAAGCAAGTGTTACAAATATCACAGAATCCAACGCTAACATCGGTATATCGCTTAAAACACTGCGAACCCAAAGCATTTTTCCTTTGGTCCATTTTTTAATTTTTTGATAAAGCCAAGCGTCTAAATTCTCTGTAAGTAAAAAGGATATCCAACTTGCAGCGGTAATTCCTATGCTTAATTCAAAAATTCCTTTCCATTGTTCATTATCAAACTCCCACCATACAACAGGTTCTAAAGAATTCCCAAACCAAATGAAAATTACCATCAAAATTTGAGTTATGAATGCAATAAATATCATTTTGTGAGTTTCTTTTTGACCAAAATGCTCATTCATGGTATCAGTTAATTGAAATGTGAAAGGAAAGATAATCACAGCAGCAGGAGCAGTCCAAAGCCAAAAAACTGCGATTTTTGCAGCTAAAATCTGTGATAATGTAATATAAACTACATAAACTGCAATAATTACATCAGATTTCTTATATTTCCGAATATACCAGGCGATGAAACTTGTCGATAAAAATAAAGACACGACCCAAAATACTAAAATTAAGTAATTCATAGTTATGACCTACCAGTTAACACTGGGAAACCTCCGACGCGATGGAAATTCTTTATCATCGAGTGCGCGATTTTGAGGGTTATCTCTCTAAAATCTTGATAGATAAAAAATTATTGTATTTCACAGGTTAATCCGTTAATAATTTCTATATTTGATAACTATAAATATTAAAAAATTTTTATTTAAGAATTTCTGATTATAAAAATTGAAAAAACAAGCGCACCCGAGGGGATTTGAACCCCCGAGCATTTTCATGCACTGGATTTCCAGTCCAGCGTCGTACGACTAGGCTACAGGTGCAAAGAGTAAAAAAATTAGAAAGAAAAAAAAAGTCATTGCTCTAAAGATTATAGATCTAATTTAATTCTATTTTCGAATTTTTCTGTTAATTTGGCTTTTTCAATTGCTTTTCTGATATCTTGGGATTTTGCCCCTTTTTTAATGTCCAATTTTTCTGGAGTTGGAGCAAGATGACGAACATTTGCTCTTCGGCGACGAATTTTCAACCCATCTATCAAAACATAGCTTTGATCGATGATATCAACTATTACGCAAGACAACCCTGCTTCACGACCAAGGGTTTTAACTACTACACGACCTATTTCGAATACTGGCATATTTTTGAAACACCTATTTGTGTTACCACAAATTAGTTTACACTGGATTATGCCAAAACAACGTTTGGTAAAATCCTAATGTTTCGTAAGTGTTTATTAAACACTTAAGAATGGTTTGAAAAAGGTAGCAAAAATTAAAAAATTTGTTATTTTATTATTTTTCTTTTTCTTTCATCGAACGTGTTATCCCATCTATTGCAATTCTACAAATTTTGAATATTTCTTCTATGTTTAACTCTGATGTGTCAATAATCAAATTGAAATTCTTAAGTATTGTTGAGGGATCCAAAATATCAAGATAATATAACTGGATAAATCTTTCACGCTCACTTTCTTCCCGTGCAACTGTTTCTTTTTGTTGAGCTTCCAAAGATTTATTATCTCGAGATGCCATTCGGGTCAATCTTACATCATCATCACAAGTTAATAAAATACAAAAATTGTTCAAATCGCCAAGCATAAATGCGGGTAATTGCCCATCAAAAACATAAGAATTACCAGTTTCAGCCAAAAGCTTTATTTTATCATCTAATAAACGATCTATTTCAAGATGTTCTTCTGAGTAGCGAGAAAATTCTTCTAAAGTCATTTTCTTCAATTTAGCCAGCTCACGGAAAGCCATACCCGTACTATAATAAGAAAAATTAAAATGTTCAGCAACCTTCTTTGCAATCGTGCTTTTTCCGGTTCCATGGAGACCTGCAAATGAAATTATCATCATAATTGAAAATGAAAATGAAAATAAAAATGTAAAGAAATATTGTGTAGAATAAAAATAAGAAATTATTTTTTAGAAAATTGTTCTAAGACTTTTTCTTGGATTGCATTAGATAGTGCTTTATGGGAGATTCTTCCACCATATGGGCGATTAGGTCGTCTTTGAGTTTTACTTAATTTTCTTAATTGAGCTGGTCGTAATCGGGGAACACCATGTAATTTATCATTTGTTATCGGGCAAGTAGCATATTTTGGTCTTCTTCGGATATAATGAATTTTCATTTTGTTACCGGGTATTCTAGTTTTAATACGTGCTTGGGAATGAGATCGTAGTGATGGTCGAACCATAGGAGAAAAAAACTTTCATAAAATATTAAATTTTCTATTTTTCAGTTTAAGGCATTTATTTTGGAAATAAAATTAAAAAAATTTATATAAACCATTTTTTTTTCGAATGCTAACAAAAACTAATTTTTTATTCTACCTATATTGATATAATTCTAAGAAATCCCCATATACTGTTTAAAATCCTTATAAATATCATATACTACATCTTCAATTTCTGAAATCAATGATTTAATTTTTGATGGATGAGACCCGCTGTTTATTTTAATATCGCGAAAATATCTGGGAAGTTCCTTTTCAAGATTCATGATATGAATATAGAACGGC
>JAUWPK010000078.1 GCA_030611625.1 Promethearchaeum sp.
TCTTGTGCTGGAAACTAAAGATGGATTAGTAATAATCGGTGGTTGCATGCATTCAGGTTTATTAAACACATGCAAATATGTGAATAAAATGTTCAATGGGAAAAAAATTGTATCAATCATTGGTGGAACGCATATGATGGGATTTGATGCTAAAGAAGTGAAACATGTAGCAAAAGAAATGAAAGAAAAATACGGATTACCTAAATTTTATCTAAATCATTGCACTGGAGAAAAAACTATAGAGCAATTAAGGCTTATATTTGGTTCTGAAATTGTGATACCTTGTCTTGTTGGAAGTACATTACTTTATAATTGCTAAATCCGTCAATTTTAATTAAAAAAAGAAAATAATAATTACTATGCCCTTTTTGGGGGAAATAAAAATGAATATATGTAATATAAAAAACGTTGCTGTAATAGGCGCTGGAGATATGGGTCATGGGATTGCGGAGTTATGTGCTTTGAATGGGTATACCGTATATTTGAAAGATATTGACCAAAAATTTCTTGATAGAGCTAAAAACCGTATTAGAGAAAGCCTCAATATACTAGCACGGAAAGGAAAACTGAAAGATGATAATGTTGAGACGATTTTAGAGCGAATAATACCGACTTTAGAATACAAACAAGCTTTAGAAAATTGTGACCTTGTTATTGAAGCGGTTCCCGAAATTATGTCTCTAAAAAAATCTGTTTTTGTTAAGTTGGATTCCATTCTTCCAAAATCTGCAATAATTGCAACAAACACTTCAAATATGAGCATAACAGAGCTTGCAACCCAAACAAAACGCAGTTCTAAGGTCGTGGGAATGCACTTTTTTAATCCTGTAATATTGATGAAAGCGATTGAAATAATCAAGGGTGATAATACTAGTAGTGAGACAATGAAATTTGTTGAAGATTTTGCTTATTCTCTTCATAAATTACCAATTCCTGTTTTAAAAGATGTTCCAGGATTTATCGTGAATCGCATTCAAGCACCAAGTTCAGTTTTATTGAATAAAATTATAGAAAAAAAAATTGCAACTCCAAATCAAATAGATGCGAATTTCAGAAAGATTGGACAACCAATGGGACCGTTCGAGCTTATGGATTATGTCGGATTAGATATATATAAGCATGGTGCCGATTATTTTGCACAAAAGATCGATCCAGAATTTAAATCTCCAAAATGGATAAACGAATTAATTGATGAAGGGAAATTAGGAAAGAAGACCAGCTATGGGATATACGATTGGTCATCTGGAAGACCTACTATTAATTTAGAAGATACAACAGAGAATGTGGATAATAAAGATATACTTCTTGTCCAAGTGAACGAAGCAGCTAAATTAATTGAAAAAGGTGTTGTTGAATATCCCGGTGATATTGATATAGCAATTCAGAATGCTACAGGTAATGTTTCTGGGATTTTTTGGCTACTAAAAGACGATCGCGAGTATTTGATAAATCGACTTAATTCTATCGCGGATGAAATGGGAATTGAAATTTTTCGTCCAATTGATTTTTTAAAAGAAATGCCATTTCCAAGTGCACGAAAAGCTCTAAAAGCAAGAAAAAAGAAGAGAAGAGAATAAAAAAAATCAAAAAAAAACATGTTTTTGCAAGTTCATCTTCCAGATTTTTTGATAACCCCTAAAGCATTGGAGGATGATAATGCATTCAATAATGTTAACTTAATTCCATCAAACCCTTCATATATTCGATCATTTGTCCGCCATCGCTTAGTTTGCTTCCGAATTTCGTTACGAAGTTCTTCTCGCAGTTCTTGTATCAAACCTTCTGTACACTCATTTAAAATATCAGAGGTAAGTTCTTCAGGTGTGCAATGGGTTAAACGTAGATAATCCGCTCCACGGGTTGCAATCATATGGCTAACGATCCCCTTTCCTACTCGAGAGATGAGCATCTGTTTTTCCTTACTGAAGGCCCGTTCATTTTTCCCATTTGTGCGGTTCTTTCCAGGAAATTTCTCATACTGAAAGAGACCAGGCAAATAGGAGTTCCAGAGACGACACCATTCGCCCAAAATTGCAATAAATGTACTTTTTTTACCCGGTAAAAAGGATCGACAAGCGTCCAAATCAAAATCTGCCATTTGCTTACATGCTTCTTGATAAACAGCCTTAAACACCAAATCCAATTGTCGACGCTTCTCTTGCCAAACTATCTGCTCATTATTGAAAAGGTCTCGAATTTCCTGAAACCAACTGTTGAAGATAACCACTTCTTCGTATAAATGACGTACTCCATCCAGTTTTTCTTGCAAATCATTGAAGGTCTTTTTCATAATTTTAGCAACCCGGAGGTGTGAATCGATTTCCTTCATGCTTTGACGCCCTCGTTTGATGTAATCCGTCAATTTTTCAAAGAGCCAAAGTCCGCGAAGTGACTTAAATTTCTTGTTTCGCATTCGAATCATTGCTTGCAAATCTTGATCCATCGGTTTAAATACTTCGCGGACTGATTTCTGGCCCAATATTCCAAAATCAACATTTTTCGTCGAACTGGCGGAGTGAATATATAACTTAGTTATTATTTTTTTCAAGGGCATAAAGATTTTGCTGTCAAGGCATTCGATATGGTTCCATAAATGTGTTTGAAAATGATATTGGCAATATTGGTGCGGAATGTCTGCATAGTATGTCTCATGGCATTTGACAATAACATTTTGCTTGTCAGTTACCCAGCCTAGGATGGGAACTCCATAGTAGGCTTCAAGAGAAGTGAGATACTCATAAAGGCGATTGTAGTCAAGAGTTTCAAATTTGACAGTTGCCAATATACGGTTGGAGATAAGATCCATGAATGCCCATAATGCAGGTGCATTGGTTCCTGGATCTTGGCCATCCATGCCAAGTAAGATAAAGCCTTGTTCTTGGATCATTGCATGAGTTTTAAGATCTATGTTAAATGATTTCACTTTTAAGATGTCATCACACATTCGGCTAATTGTTGCGGGTGAAATTTGGAAATTTGGGTACAATAGATGCAATCTACTCAAAATTTGGTCGGGGTTTTGCTTTAATGGAGGTAAAAATTCACGTGCTACGAATCGAAATACATCCGCTCCACAATAGCGCTTTCCATAGTCATATCGTGGTGAAGGATTAAAGGGACGGTTTGAACATTTACAATCTGGATTTGTACAGCGATGAAGCTCAACCACTTGATATATATCACCTTCAAGCTCATGAACGAGTTTTCCTGCATCGGCATACAAGTATACAACAGGAAATTGGCATAAAATACATTTATTATCTAGATTTGAAGGATATTTAATCCTAACATATTCATAGTCATCGGATTGGGCGGGAAGATTCATATTGTTAATAACTTTCGGCAAGTTAATAATCTATCGTCTCTCTGAAGTGTCAACATCTAGACTAAAGATGACTCTGCAAAAACATGAAAAAAAAGATAATATAAAAAAAAATCAATTTCTAAGTTGATTCTATATCAATTTCGTTTTTCGATAGAGATAATAAGATTCACCAATTAGGGCAGCAATGGCGGATAGAGCCACGATCATCCAGATTGTTTCCCCACTTAATTTTTTAGATCCCGAAATCTGATTTGGAGTTAAATAACATGTCTCAGAATCTTGACGAACACTGTAAGTTATGTAGGGAGTTACTGACAAATTTTCAATTGATACATTTTTAAGAAGTAAGAATCTGGCTCTATAATTTAAGGTTTCATCAGGATATAAGGTTCCGAATAAGAAATCAGGGTCGTTTCCCTCCAAAAACTTAATATAGTAATCAGAACCATCTTGGAAATCTGTATTTGCTTCAACATTATATGCTGGAGTAGTACCAATATTCGTAACCGTGAAATCAATTGTTATTAATGAGCCTTTTTCACCTGATGGGGCTGAAATTTCTTGATCAAATATTAAAATTGGACCAATAATTTGATCTTCACGTGGATATATTAAGTACACTGATGATCCTGCATCATTTCTTCCATAATTATAACTATCCATTTCGATTAAGGTTGTTTCCTCTTCTTCACTATAGAATTCTAAATCGCAAGAATATCCGCAATCTCCTCCAAAATAACGATTATATGCATCTACAATATATAAAACTGAAACATTTACTGATTCTGATGGATCAAGGCGTTCAATTATTCCTGAATCATCTGTCAAATTCAATCCTAATTCATTATATCTATAATAATAACCATTTGGAAAAGGATTAAAATCCCATTGGATATCAGAGGCATAAACATCACCTATATTTGTAATTGTTGCTGTGATATTAATTGTTTCTCCAACTTGAGGACCAATGTTATCAATATCGTATTTTACAACCATCCATGGTTTGGGATCCTCACTATTTTGGAATAGACTAATTCGATTTGAAGAACCAAAAAATCGATCTCCAGAAAATTGTGGTCTTGACCAATGATTTGCTAGATTTAAGCTGTCGGTTGCATCATAATAATAATTTATCTGATGTTCTGTAGTGATATTATTATTATGATCACAGACAAATGTTGCTGAAACTTCATAAGATTCTCCAGGTTCCAGACTCTCTATGTTATCAATTAAATCACCTGAAGTTAAATTAAAATTATTGAAAGGTGTATGGGAAACATCGATATTATATGCTATTTGGCCTCCCACGTTAGTAATTATGGCTGAAACAGTTATGTCTTCTCCATAGTTTACTGTTGTGTCATCTACTGTAAGAACACTATTTAAAATTGGCTGCGGTTCTTGAGCATCAGTAAATACAAAATTTGCATCATCAGGTAAAAAACCATTCATATTTCCATCATGATTCATTTCACGTATAATATGGCATCTGTCTTCTAATTCTATAGAGGGTGCAGGTTCTACCAAAGATATTTCTGCGCCTTTATACAAATAAATGTTGATTTCTGAATCATTCACCCAATCGGGCATCTGAAAATTTTCAGTATACCCCAATAAATCACTGAAAAAAATTGTGTTTTCAGATTCTTTTCCAATTGATAGTAAATCCTCTCTATATAATTCTATATCTGCTGTATATTCCCATCGATATTCATCATTTTCATCATCCCAATTTGCATCAATTCGGATGGCTTTATTCTCCAATTCAAGAATTTCATCTTTAGGTAGCAAAGTTGTATTCCCACATGGAAAAGGAGTTAAGACCAAATCCCAAATTGAATCATAATCTTGAGGAAATGCTCGAAAATTACAATTCAAAACAGCCCCTCCGCTTGTATAATTTGAATGTTGTAAGAAATCCACATTTAGGGTAGTTTCAAGTTGAGAAACCAAATCATTTAACCAAGGTTTTCCTAAACTAATATTCTGAATACTATCGAAATCAATCTCAACATCTAAAGAGAGATGAGAAAAACTATATTCCCAATCATTTCCTGGTAGATCGGATTCAAAAAATCCTCCATTTCCTGAGGCGTATATACCCATATCTTGTGGTTTGGGTGAAGCTTGATAAATGCTTAACACCACATCTACGTCTTCAATTGTAGAAGTTGTTGAATTTGGAATTGATAAACTTACAGGAAAATCCACATACATGCCTTGATCTGTTATATCATAATGGTAAACTACATCCCCATTTTTTAAAATGTATAAATTTAAATTTTCATCATATTCCTTAGTGTAATTATCTTCACCTTGAGCGATAACTGATTGTATTGGGTGATTCCACAATAGAATCATTCCTAATATAAATAAAAATGCATATCTTGATATTTTTTTCATTTTTTTCACTCTTTATTACATTCTTATGAGTTTTCCATAAAAAACCCTTAAGTAATCAGTTTCTATTTCATCAATATAAATCTAGCCTCCTAGAACGGAAATTTTTTCTTTTTGATTATTAAATATGATATTATGCCGGAAATTCAGTTCAAAAATATCACGGATTTAGATATAAAAGGGAAAAAAATCCTTGTTCGAGCGGATATTAATTCAAGTATTGACTTAGAAAAAAACGAGATCCGCTCTGATCCTCGTATAAAAGCACTCGTTCCGACTTTAGAGGCTTTAAAGGATGCTGCTGTAGTATTAATCGCTCACCAAAGCCGTTTGGGAAAACCTGATTGTATTGACTTAAAACTTCATGCTGATCTTTTAAATAAATATATGGGCGGAACAGTGAAATTTGTTAAAGATTTATTTGGTGGAGAAGCAATTTCTACAATTAAAGCATTACAACCAGGAGAAGTATTAGTTTTAAATAATGTTAGACTTTGGGAACCCGAAACAAAAGTAAAAAGTATTGAAGAAGCAGAACAGACAGAGCTAATAAAGAAGTTAACGCCATTATTTGATTATTTTGTAAATGATGCTTTTGGCGCTGCGCATAGAGCTCATGTCTCTTTAGTCGGTTGGCCAAAAATTTGCGCAGGTCCAGTTGTAAAACGCGAATTAGAGATGGTAAAATCTTTGTTAAATCCTAAAAAACCATCAGTATGGTTAGTGGGAGGTGCAAAAGCATATGATAAATTCCTTGCTGTTAAATTTAATCTGGAAGAAGGAAATATTGATAAAGCTTTGATTTGTGGGTTAACTGCAATTTTAATGTTGGAAGCTAAAGGAATTGATATGGGTGAACCAAATAGGAAATTCATAGCTGAAGATTTGAATAAATATCGTGAAGAAATAGCCGAAACATGTGAGAAATTTAAAGATAGCATTATATTACCAATAGATATGGCTTATGAAGAAAATGGGCAACGTAAAGAAATTGATACCAATCAAGTTGGAGTTAATGGAAAATCAACAGGAGATATTGGAGCAAAATCTATAGTTGAATTTAAAGAAATTCTGAAAACAGCAAAAACTATTGTAGCCAACGGACCACCCGGAATCTTTGAAAAAGAAGTTTTCAAACAATCTTCTTTTGAAATTGTTGAATCGATGGCTGAAGCAGCTAAACAAGGTTCTTTTGTATGTATTGGCGGTGGAGATATGGGTGCAGTTGCTGAAATGTCTGGTCATGCTGATAGAATTTATGTTTCCACTGGTGGTGGTGCATTATTAAGAATTTTGAGTGGAAAAGATCTGCCACTTCTGAAAGTATTACGCGAAAAAATGCCATAACCCATCTATATGAGTTTTAATTAACTTTTTTTTTCTTTTTCCTTAGTTTTCATTATTAAATTCTCTTAATATCTCTTCATTATTTGATTAAAATTAGTGTCAAAAATTTTTAATGATGGTGGATTAATCAATTCATGGTAACCACCGAACCAATTGACATTCCTACCGAAATAAATCCCCAAGAAATTAATATGAGAATTGCTGATTCCCAAAAAATCGACCCTATGATCATTTTAAAAACAGTAGAACTTTTACAATCGGGGAATACAGTACCTTTTGTTGCACGCTATAGAAAGGAGGTTACCAAAGGATTAGACGAAACTCAAATCCGGGCAATTCAAAAAGATCTAAATAGGTTTTTCGCCCTGGATGAAAGAAAACTTGTTATCCTCAATATTATAAAAAAACAAGGAAAACTTACAGAAGAAATTAAAACGAAAATTCTAAAAGCTGGCACTTTACAAGATGTAGAAGATTTATACTTACCATATAAAGTAAAATTAAAAACATTGGGTGCAAAGGCACGTGAAAAAGGATTGGAACCCCTTTCCATAATTATTACATCGTGTCAAAAAGAAGGAACTATTGAAGACATTGCGAAAAAATTTCTAAATCCGGAGAAGAAAATAAACACAATTGATGAAGCAATATCAGGTGCTATCGATATTATTGCGGAGGATGTAGGAACAAATCCAGATCATAGAAAAATGGTCAGAAATGTGGTCTTTAAAAGATCTGTATTAAAATCCGAGTTAAATAAGAAAATTTTGGACGGTTCACTCACACCACAAACTAAAGAAGGTAAACAAATTGACCATAACATCTTTGAAATATATTTTGATTTTCCGCTTGAAACCACCAGGTTAAAAAACCATCAAATTTTGGCTCTTAATCGGGGAGAAAAATTTAAAATACTCAACTTAACTTTTCAAACTCCCGATGAGGATTTAATTCACGAATTAAAGAAACAAATTATGAAGAAACAAACCAAACAAGATAATATTTTCTTCGATCACTATCAAAAAGCAATAGAATCCGGCTATAAACGTTATATAATCAGAGCTATTAAACGCGAATTATGGAATAAATTGTGTGACGAAGCAGAAATTCATGCAATCAAAGTTTTTGCCACAAACCTGAAAAATTTATTAATGACTGCACCTATGAAACATAAAGCGATAATTGGAATTGATCCTGGCTATCGAACAGGTTGTAAAGTTGCAGTTATTGATCAATACGGAAAATTCCTTGAAAACACAACAATTTATCCACACGAACCAAAAAACCAGACTGATCAATCCAAAAAAATTTTATTTAAACTTGCAAAATCTCATAAAGCTTACACATTCGCTATAGGAAACGGGACTGCTTCAAGAGAGACAGAACAGCTTGTAGTTTCGATAATTAAAGATCACGGTTCAAAATCAATTCCACTAAACTATGCTATGGTCAGCGAAGACGGAGCATCAGTTTATTCTGCTTCAAAAATTGCCATTGAAGAATTTCCTGACTTGGACTTAACAGTGCGCGGTGCTATTAGTATAGCAAGAAGGCTGCAAGACCCCCTTAGTGAATTAATTAAAATTGATCCAAAAAGCATGGGTGTTGGAATGTATCAACATGATGTAAATCAGCGCGAGCTTAAATCCGAATTAGATGCTGTAATTGAAGATTGTGTCAACTCAGTTGGTGTAGATTTGAATACCGCTTCTGTCAGTCTGCTTGAACATATATCAGGATTAACAAAGTCCCTTAGTAAACGAATTTTTCAATTTAAACAGAAAAATGGTTCTTTTACTTCACGAGATCAGCTAAAAGAAATTAGAAGTTTAGGTCCTAAAGCATTTGAACAATGTGCGGGATTTCTAAAAATACCCAATGCAACAAATCCATTGGACAGTACTTTCGTGCATCCCGAATCATACAACATAACGGAAAAAATTATGGGCGAACTCGGGTTAAAACCTGTTGATCTTATTAATCCAAAAACTCGAGATAATGCTGCTGAGACATTACTTAAGGTTAAACCTAAATCTTTTGCAGCAAAATTTGAGGTTGAACCTAATAAAATCCGATATTTAGTCGAACAATTGCGTAAACCTGATTTAGATCCACGGGACGATTCTGACGGACCTGTTCTGCGTCAAGATGTTCTTTCCATTGATGATTTAAAAGAAGGAATGATATTAAAGGGCACAATTCGGAATGTTGTGGATTTTGGAGCTTTTGTTGATATTGGTGTTAAAATTAATGGGCTCGTTCATAAAAGCCAAATTGCCAATCAATATGTTAAAAATCCACAAGATTTTCTATCTGTTGGAGAAGTAAAGGATTTCATGATTTTTAAGGTGGATAAAGCCCGTAAGAGGATCCAACTCTCGTTAAAACAGATCCCCCAAGAAAAATGAATTTATGTGAATTGATAAATTTGAAAAAATGAAATTAAGGGAAAATTCCCGTTGAAATTTTAAAATACAATAATTTTCCTATTTCATCTTATTTTTTTTAACCAATACTTTAAAAATTTCTTAACCCTTTTTAGAATTAAATACGTTATAGGTTGAAAATTATGTCTGAAACTAAATGGAAAGACAACGTTAAGGTTGTTATTGATCAACTTCGCCCAAGCTTACAAGCAGACGGTGGGGATGTTGCTATTGTAGATATCGCTGATGATGGAGTCATTAAAGTCGAACTTCAAGGACATTGTAGGGGTTGTCCATATTCCCAAATGACACTAAAGAATGGAATTGAACGTTTACTTAAGGAAAAGATTCCACAAGTGAAAGAAGTAGTTAATGTATAACTCAAGTTTTTTTTAATTTCTAATTCTATTTACAATCCGCCCTTCCGAGTGCGGAATGTTTTATGTCTCGCAAGATGTTATTGTGGAAGACATCATTACTCAGAATTGATAAGCAATAACTTTTAGATGCGGTATGGCAGGCAAATTCTTTTCGGTAGTATGAACTTCCCATTGATATAAAAGACCCCCCGCTACCACAAAACAATCTACATATGACAACTGTGTTCTGTATCGGCACTTCAAGTCACCCGCTTTGAAGAGTAAAGAGAGATCAAGATCGATTAAAACAATCGGATACCTATCCATCATGGAAATAAGGCTGGAAGACGCAAAATCTTTTCCCTTTCTGATGCACAGGTGTTTATAGACCTCGGAAATTACAGGAGTAATAATATGGGCAGTATTTTTACCATTCTGAATGCTGTCAAATAAAATATTTATCTGTTTGGGGGGTTTTTTCCCCATTAGCAGGGTAATGCACCCCGTATCCAATGTGATTTGTTTTGACATCTAAAACTCCAGCTCCAGTTCCTCTTTGCGACTCTTTCTCATTTCTTCCAGCATTTCCTCTGTTGTGAAAGAATTTTTTCGTAAATCTTCGAGTGGTTGTATTACATGCATTTTAAGCCCATCTTCTTCTTCGATAAAAACAACTCGGTCACCATCCCGAATATTATATTTTTTCCGCAGAGCTGCGGGTATACTGACCATCCCCCGGTTGGTAATTTTAGCACTTTTTAAGGACGTCATTATTTTTCACTATGTAAAAATAGATAATACCATGTATTTATGTGTTTTGCTAGAAATGTTATTTCTAAAGAATTCTTTGATAAAATTAATCACAAGCAATTTTTATTCGAATTCTCTTGAAAAGATTTTTAAAACAAAATTTGTTTAATATGAAACATTATCTATGTAATTCAATTTATAATCTTTCTTTCCTTGCTTTTAAGTTTTTATTTGCTCACATTTTTTACTAAATTAATCTAAACAACCAATATAGAGAGGATAGCGTTTATTGTAACACCGTCCTAGAAATTCATC
>JAUWPK010000124.1 GCA_030611625.1 Promethearchaeum sp.
TTAAAGATGTAGTTCCCGAACCTGTTAAAGTGCCACCAAAGCCAGTTGAAGAAGTAGTACCCGAACCTGTTAAAGTGCCACCAAAGCCAGTTGAAGAAGTAGTACCCGAGTCCGTAGGAGAAGACTCAATAATAGGATCAATAGAAGAAATAATGAAGAAAATAAAAAAATCTAACGTATCAAATCTTACATTCAAACCCGTTACGCATACAAAACCAATTAAAATTGCTGAAAAATCAATTCAAGATGAAGAAATTTTAGGGTCAATAGAAATTCCAGCCATTTATCCTGTTGAAAGTGCAGAAGAAAAATTAGAAGATGAAATAAAAAACATATTTGAACAACAAAGTTCTGCAGATAAATCAATTACATTTGAACCAACTATTTTATCAGAAGAATCTCCTGTTTCAATAAAGGATCAAGATTCCAAAGAGATAATTAAAACTAAGGAAATTTCTGCAGATAAAATTGAAGTTAAGTCAAGTGTAGAGAATGATAAAACTTTGGAAACTCCAAAAAAATCTACTATTGGTTATAATTTATTTGGTGTTCCTAATCGGTTATCAAAGAAGACCACTTCTTCTGCTAAAATCCGTAAAAAAGAAAAACAATCGGGTTTAAATGAAATTCCATTTGAGCAAAAATCATCTCCTCAAAAAAGAAAAGTTAGAAGAAGAACCTCTGTTAGGAGAAATAAGTCTAAAATTGAGATTTGTCCAATGTGTGGCAAATTACAATGCGTGTGTGGATATATGGCCAAAGTAAAGAAATAATACACTAAATTACTAAATAAATGGGATTATATTTTCGTTTAGGTTTCCCATTCCTATTGCAGCAAATAATGGATATTCAAGATCAATAGCTGACCCAACTCTGACAAGTTCCAATCCTTTTATTGATTTTTTTGTCAAAAAATAATTCAAAAAATCCTTAAAATATGTGAAAGGTCGTTTTAAAATTAGAAAAAGTTGATTATTTTCTTCAAAAGCGTCTGGATGCTTCTCTTTAAATTTAAAATAATGCGGTTGTGCTTTCTTTTTTGGACCTTCTCGTTTAAAACTTGAACTAATTTTTGGTGAATCTGTTGAAAATGCTAATATATATTGCCCTTTTTCAGTGTCAAAAACTAATTCACCTATAACATTCATAAACCTTGGTTCTAAAGTTTTTTCCTTGCTTGCAATTTTTATAATATGCTCCATCAATGAGTATAATTTATCCCGATATTTTGTGTAATGGTCCTTTTTAATTTCTTTATATTGAACGTAAAAAAAACAAGAAAGCTGTTCATTAGTTAAATCCAATTGTTTTATGGATGGAAGTTCATGCTGTTCAAAATAAATGATGCTTGAATTATTACAGAAATTTTGGATTTGATAATATATTTTCTTGAATGCTCTTTTTGAAATAGAAGAGCCAACATTTCGATTTATATCAGTAGGATCCAAAATGATCAAGTAATCATTGGGAAAGGTATTTGATCTTATGGTATGATAGGATTTGTTTTCATAAGGATTTTTTATTGAATTGAAAATTTTTGGATGAAAGATAATCTTAGAACTAATTTCTTCGAAATTTAGGAATAGATTCCAAATCGAATCATAATAAAAGATTAGGAGCTCTGCGCTATACCCAATAAATCCGCTTCTACCAAGAGCACTCTTATCTCCATAGCAATTATAACATTTAAAAAAATGCTTCAATAATCGAATATCATCCTTTTGTTTATCATTAATATTATCTCGGATAAATCGTGTATGATGTGGGGTGCGATCAACAGCTGTGATAGGGCCATTTTTTTGCAAATAATCGCTTGATACATCAAAACAAATTACAATATCTAATTCAATCCCCTTAAAATCAGCGGAGACATAAGGGTGTTCTGCATAGCTCATTCTTACATTATTTAAGCCCTGATCTTTTAAGCATGGTATTAACCAAAAATTTGTTAAATCCTTGAATTTAGTGTGAATGAATTCTTTTTTTTCTTTTTTTGATGAAAAATGATGTTTAAGAATAAATTCTGGATCTATTCCAATAAAAAGATCAATATCTGCTGTGTTTTTTAATGCAGTTTGCTTTAATCCTGTAGAACCTTGGGGTTCTATAAATCTAATGGATATTTCATCAGGAATTTGGCTAAATTTTATATATTTTATGATTACTGAAGTAACTTTTTCAATATGTTCTAATTCTACTTCATCAGGTGTAATCCTTTTTAAAATTTTATTGAAAATTGATAAAACTTCAATTGGTGGTTCCATTTCTTCACCGATTTACTACTTTTTATCTTTTATGTCTTCCAAAGAAGTCAATAGAGGTTCTTTTTTTGCTTTTTCCTCTCTTACTCTGGCAATTAGTTCATCAATTAATTCAGTTTTAGGTAAATCATATGAATCTTTCAAAGTTTCAATTGATCTTTCGGTAACTATTCGTCTAATAAATAAAATGGGGGCATTAATTTTATCGGTACTTGAATTTAACTGATTTTTATTTCGAATTAATTCAATTGAATTAATGTATTCTCCTTTAACAATAAAACGACAAGAATATTCGGGGGAAAAGAACTTTCCCTCTGTTAAGTCTCCAATTTTTTCATATACTCTTTCTTCTTTACGGTCTTTTAAAAAATGTTTTAAATTTTTTGTTGGAGTATAAATTGATGAATCAATAATTACTAAATCTGTTTTATAATCTGGACCCAAAGGATTTTTTTTGATTTGATCAAAGATTAGTTCCGTTTTTTGCTTTTTTTTAAAAACACGTAAATCACTTGGTTGTATTCTTTTACGCCAAGCAGGATCTATATTTAAGAGAATAACATTTGTATTATTTGGATCCATAAGTGGGTCTTCTTTGGAATGAATATCAGGATTTACCAATTCTTTTATGTTTCCTGTATCGCTTGCAACTATACCCAAAATTTTTGATGCCTGTTCTTTTGTTTTAATTTCCTCAATGCCATAAAAGCCGCGCATTGTTTTTCTAATTTCTTTTGCAAGTTTTTGTGCAATAAAATGATAAACTAACGTAGATCTTTCTCCCTTTAAGATAAATATTTTCTTACTATCATCATCTGTAATTAAATAAACTTTATCTTTATCTGCACTTATTATTTCTTTAATTTGAGAATTGTTTCCTGGAATTAATCGTGTTTCAATTGAAAGTAGGACTTCAAAAACTTGCATTTGAGGATTATTTATTTTTATTTCTTTTATTTTTAGTTATTTGAGTCTATCAAAATAAGATAAAATTTTTTTATATTTGCTAAACAAATTTCTCATATGGATTTATGTGATTCCGCATCTTCGGGAATTTCCTTTAAATGTCAACAGTGCGGTACTTGTTGCTCGAAAGATTCGGAAGGTTATATTTTTATATTTATTAAAGATATTGAAAAAATTTCAAAAGGTTTACAAATATCCAAAGAAGATTTTGCCAAAAGATACTTATCGATTACAAAATATGAATACACTATCTGGGATGAAAATTTGGAGGATACTAAGAATACTAAAATAATTGATACCTTAGTTTTGAATTTTGAGCAATCTTCTGATTGTGTATTCCTTTTTACTGAAGATGGAAAAAAATTATGTAAAATTTATCAAACGCGCCCTGTTCAATGTGATCTTTTTCCATATTGGTCTATGATTATGACATCTGAAAAAAATTTCAGGCGAACTATCAAATATTGTAAAGGTTTACAGAAAAATCTTGATGATAATTACCAATTTTCTCCAGAAGAAATAAAAAAGAAAATATGCATAGAACGAGTATTGGAAAGAGAATATTTTAACAGAATGAAAGATGTAGATTTTAATATTTTCCGCATTTATCCCTTTTTACCACCAGATACGCCCTTTCTAAAGTAAATTAATTTTCTTTCTTATTAATCCGTTAATGAAAATCTTTTGCTAAATCATATAAAGAGAAGTAATCTTGTTTTACTTGATTTTATTAAAAATTAAAAACCATAATGAGAGAATCTAATGGCTTCTAAAGTAAAATTTCCTATTGACATGAAAGGTTATCATCATGTTATTTTAAACTTAAATGATGCAGAACTTTCTGATGCTCAAGTAAAACAATTACAAAAAAATATTGAGTTATCACGTGATGCAATTGTGTTTTTCACAGCCTTCGCCGGGGTCAAAAGATTGGGAGGTCACACGGGTGGAGCATATGATATAATTCCAGAAATGATTATTGCAGACAGTTTACGTAAAGGACGTAATCATATTCATCCAGTAATTTTTGATTCGGCGGGACATCGAGTTGCAGCTCACTATCTTCTTGCAGCGATAAATGGTTTTATGCCATTTGAAGATTTAATGCAATATAGGCAGGCATTTTGCTGGCTTCCTGGCCACCCTGAGAAAGGAGAAACGCCAGGTATAGATTTTAGTTCTGGTAGGTTAGGACATATGTGGCCTTTCGTAAACGGTGTAGCTTTGGCAAATCCACATCAAAAAACGCTAATGATGGGAAGTGATGGTTCACAACAAGAAGGAAATAGCGCTGAAGCGGCCAGATTTGCATCCACTAATAATTTAGAGGTAAAATTGTTCATCGACGATAATAATATGACTATCACAGGCCATCCAAAGGAGTATTTACGAGGTTATGATATTGAAAAAACCCTAAAAGGCCATGGAATTAATACTAGAACTTGTGATAATCCCGATGATATTCGGGATCTTTATAAGGTAATGCGTTGGGCAATAACATCAAAAGGGACTGCTGCAGTAGTTATACGTAGGAAAATGGCTCAAGGGATCAAAGGGATTGAAGATACAACAAAAGGACACGATGTAATCCCAAAGGAAGCCGCAATTGAATATTTAAATGAAAGAGGATACAAAAAAGCAATAGAAATTTTAGAAAATGCAATCAAGCAAAAAGCAGAATTCAATTATAAAGGTAGTACATCTGAATTTCGCAAAGCCAGAGACAAATTTGGTAAAGTTGTGTGTGAAATTTTAGGAAAAATGTCATATGAGGAGCGCATTCATAAGGTTAAAGTGATTGATAGTGATTTAGCTGGTTCAACAGGCCTTCATTTCATTCAAAAAGAATTCCCCGAAGTATATATTAATGGAGGGATTATGGAAAGAAACAATTTTTCAGTAGCAGCTGGTTTTGGAAATATCCCAAGTAGAGTAGGGATAACTGCAACGTTTTCTGCATTCTTAGAAATGCTCCCGTCTGAAATAACAATGGCCCGTTATAACGATGCTAATGTTTTGGCTCATTTTTCACACAGCGGCGTTGATTGGATGAGCGATAACAATTCCCATTTTGGGATAAATCACTTTTTCGCAGACAACGGTATCGCTGAAAAAGATATTACTCGGTTATATTTCCCGGCTGATTGGCATCAGATGGGTGCTATCGTTAAAGAAGTGTTTAATGACCCTGGATTAAAATTCGTTTTCTCAACACGGTCACCTACACCATTTATCTTAGATGAAAAAGGAAATCACATGTTTGATGTCAAAAGTGGTTATAAGTTCAAGCCAAAGAAAGATGAATTAATTCGGGAAGGATCTGATGGTTATATCGTTACTTATGGGGAGATGCTTTATCGGTGCCTTGATGTTGTTGAAACTTTACGTGAAGAAGGGAAATACGTAGGTTTGATTAACAAGCCAACATTAAATAAAACAGATAAGGCAATGATGCAAAAAATTGGGCAATCTCCTTTTGTTTTACTTGTGGAAAGTCAAAATTACAAGACAGGATTGGGAATAAGGTTCGGAACGTGGTTATTGGAATCTGGATATAGTCCAATTTATCAGCATCTAGGTGTAACGAAATTAGGGATTACAGGCTTGTGGGAACAGTTAAATCACCAAGGTTTGAATCCTTACGCAATTACTAAGGTCGTAAGAGCTCTATTAGCAAAATCAAAAAAAAAAAGCAAAGATTTACGTAATTGGATAAAATAATTTGATTATAAAAATCAGGAAAATGTCAAAAACAGATATTAATAGAATCGGATTAGTTTGTGAAGGCGGAGGCCAGCGTATTGTCCACACCGCTGGAATTTTAGATTTTTTTCTTGAAAATAATTTGCTTTTCCCTTATGTAATTGGAGTTTCAGCGGGTGCTTCTAATTCTTTATCCTATGTATCTCGTCAGGTAGGAAGAAATCGAACAGTAGATATTGATTTTGCCAAGGATCGAAGGTATTCTAGCATCGGCAATTTTTTACGAGATGGTTCCGTTTTCGGGATGGAATTTCTCTTTGATGAAATTCCAAATCATTTAGTTCCCTTCGATTATGAAACATATTTTAAATCATCAAGTGAGCATGTTATTGGTGCAACTAATTGTAAAACAGGAAAAACCGAGTATTTTTATAAGAAGAATATAACCAGAGATAGTTTAATGGATATAACGATAGCTTCCTGCAGTCTTCCTTTCATGGGTAAAATAAAAAGAATTAATGGCAAAAATTATCTTGATGGCGGGATTTCCGATCCTATACCGATTAGAAAGGCAATTGAAGATGGATATGAGAATAATGTTGTTCTTCTAACCCAAAATTACGATTACAAGAAAAAACCCTTCAAAAACTTTAATTTGCTTAAAAAATTTTTCAAGGGTTATGAAGGTATAGAAGATATAATGAGGAACAGACATGAAATTTATAATGCAACTCTTGATTACCTTAAAGAATTAGAAGAAGATGGGAAGGTTTTCATTTTTAGACCTCAAGATCTTTTACAAGTAGGGAGAACAACAAAAGATACAAAAAAATTAGAAAGATTATATAATCAAGGTTATTCTATCGCCAAAGAGAAAATAGATATTTTAATGAAATGGATAAATGAAGGATAAACCATTAATTTCCTAGTCTTGTACAGCTAATCCATTAACAAAAAAGATATTTCTTTTCAAAATCTCACCGAAAGATTTTTTAAGAGATTCCAATATAATAATGATCGTATTTGATATATAATAAATACTTTCAGATGATTAAAAATGTCACAAACTGGTAAAGGATTAGTCGCATTTGCCTTGATTTTCGGTTTAATTGGAACCGGACTAGGAGGGTTTATGCTAGTGAAAGACTATGGATTAGTCGATGAAGTAAATGAATTAAATAATAGGATAGAAGAATTAGAAGAAGAAGAAGATCCATATGTTGTTCCAAGAGCCCGAGTATATCGATTGGGATCTTATTCATTGGTTTCAGGCTATACTACAGTATTTGATTACACAAATACAAGTTACGATACGCATAACGCATTCAATTTGACATCGGATACTTATATTATCCCAGAAACAGGATTTTATCAAGTAATCGCTCAATATTGCATTACTGTTGAGGATCAAGACTTCTTCAAAATTTATATCTATATTAATGGGTCTGTGCATGCATCTCGATTATATACTGCTGCCTATCCTACGATTACATTTTCAGTCTCGATCACAGATATTGTGAACACAACCGTGGGAGACCTTATTACAATCTCCGCATATTCTTACAACGTTGGTGGTGTTTCACGGTCAGTGTATGGTATGGAAGCATATTCATTCTTTACTATCTCAAAACTTTTTTAGTGAAATGGATTTTTCCCGGTCATCATCTTGTATAGAAACATCCAAACTAAAAGAGCAAATAAAGTAAAGAAGATTGCTAAAATTATACCAAACCATAAAGGCGAAAGAACCCAGATCCATTGCCAATTTATTATACTGGTTAATTTCAATATCAAAAAGATAATAAAAACAATGGAAACTGCTGTAAACCATTTTTTTAATGGAAATCTACTTTTCTTCTTCTCATTCTTTACTACTTCAGTATTGATCATTTTTAGTCATTTTTTTCTATTTTTCTATTCAATTATGATGAAATTTTATGGTAAACATAACGATCAATTGAAACAGAAATTTTACCAGTTTTTTCATCTATTTCAAACTTAACATCTCCAAATGTTTTAGAAATTGAAGGAATCGAGAATGTTAGATTATCAAGATCTTTAGGCGCTAGTGGAAATGTTAAAGGACCTTGGTCACCTTCGACTTTCATCATTAAAACCAAATTCTCTTGATAAATTTCTGTGGAATATATATTTCGATATGTTTTATATTTTCCAGTTAGTTTTTTGATAATTCTTTTTGCTTTTAAAACTGGGGCTGCAATTTCAACATCTTTATCCTGCAAAATTGCAAAAGCAGCTCGAGTTATTGTATTTGCAATACAAATTCCGTCATTTTCTCCAGCTATAATGTATAATTTCAAATCAGGAATCATAGCCACAAATCCAGACGAAACTCCAACGCTACCACCATGATGAATTAGTGTTTTATCAAAAAAATCATCTTCTCTGATCCAGCCATAGCAATAATGTGGATCTTTCCCGTCCCCGTATGGAGTCGAAATAGCGGGGGTCCATAATTTTTCAATAGAAGACTTTGAAATGATTTGTTTATCTTTAAACTTACCTTCATTAACCAGCATTTCGAGATAGTTCTTTAGTTCATTTACTGAACTTAAAATACCACCCGCTCCCCCAAGAAATGTATCATAAGGAAAAGGATTAGAGCGAATAGATTTTCCGTCTTTCGTTGGAGTATAACCGGTACAAGAGTCTTTTTTGGGATCTCTTTCAATATCCTTTTTGACATACGTACTTCGTGCCATTTCAAGCGGTTTAAAAATATTTTCCTTGATATACTCCGGAAATTTCATATTTGATATTTGTTCGATAATTATTCTGAGTATTTCAAACATATCGTTGCAATAATAGAATTTTTCACCTGGTTTGTAAAGAATTTCATCCTTTGCATTATTTACATGGCGTAAAAAATCGTTTTCACTTGAGAGTGGATAGATATTTTTATATTCTCCCATTTTTATAACAAAAGGATGAATGCATCCGTCTAATTCGGGGATACCTGATGAATGAGAAAGAATATTGTGAATTGTAATTGGTGCATCTTCAAAACCCAGTTCAAATCGAATGTATTTACTGACTGGTGCTTCTAATTCGATCTTTCCTTGCTCTACAAGCTGCATTATCGCTAATGCTGTAAATGATTTTGATATGCTCCCTATCCCAAAAAGAGTATCTGTTGTCATTGGAAGATTTTCTTCAAGATTTCTTGCCCCAAAGCCTTCTGAATAAACCTCTTTACCA
>JAUWPK010000354.1 GCA_030611625.1 Promethearchaeum sp.
AACCAGATTCATTGGTTCCATTCAAAGATTATCCAACATGTTGGACAGGCTGCGAAACGAATTGGGATCAAAGTTGGTGTTGTAAATGCGCGCTGGAGCTCTCAAATTTGTTCCAATTGTGCAAAAAGTAATAATATTGCACTGAATATCACAATGCGCACCAATAAGACCCATCTTCATGATTATTTAGGCACACGCGCAGGAAAACAATTTCGATGCAAACACAATGATGATGTTCTCCATCATAAGTTCGAGCTTGATTCCGATCTTAATGCTGCCCGAAATGTGAGCATGCGACCTTTGATTCGGTCATTGGTATGAATTTTTTTTAAAACACCGGCATTTCTATATGGGATGCTACTGATCTTCCGTTACAGATCTCCAATTGTCCACATTTGGATAATTTTTAAGTGACGGTTAATTTTATCTAACTTTTTTTAGAATGAGAAATTTTTTTTCGCGTTTTGAATTGGGTTGTTCGATTAATAGCCCTCCGATGAAATTGAGTTTTTTTAAACCATTAACAAAAAAAATTTCTTCGGTTTTATTTGGATAGAATTCGATTCCTGCTCTTCCATTATTTGTTAGGTTTTTTTCTAATGCTTCAAGGGCTTTTTGTATTAGTATTTTCATTTGATTTTTAGATTGAGCTCCCGTTGAAGCAAAATTGAAAGCTGATATTGAAATTATATAATTAAATGTTTCAGAACGGAAAGGAGAGTACCGCATATCAGAAAGTATTAGATGGAGATCAGAACTTTTTTCACATTGATTGATCATATCTAATGAAATATCAATTCCTATTACTCGATTTACGAAATTTGAATTTAAAATTGTATGGCTTGAAAAACCTGTACCGCACCCAATATCTAAAAATATAGATTTTTCTGATTTATTTATTATCTGACCACCAATTTGTTCCGATTCCAATAGCTCTAAAACTTTTATAGTAGTTTGTATTTGATTTCTGGCCATCCATTTAGATGTTCCATAGGCTTTAGCTTCCAATCCAAAATACTCGTCAGTTGAAGGTCTATTGTTTTTTCTTGGTATTTTATTCACCTTAATTTCTCTTTCTTCATGAAATGTTATTTTTTTTCAAGATAAAGGAATATTTTACGTTTTTTAGGATTATCTGGATTATCTATTATGAAATTTCCATTGAATTGCCCTGTGCTATTAAAAATTTTCCCAATCTCATGCATGGATGTATCGGATTTAGGATAGAATTGAAAGATTATTTTCCCTTTAGGATTTAAAATTAAATCACACTGATTTGCAATCTTTCTTAAAAATTTTATTCGTTTAGTCTCATTTTTTTCAGCTAAAACCCATTGAATCGCAGAAATAGAAAATATTAAATCAAAACTACCTGGTTTAAACCCAATATCTCTCATATCAGATTGAATCGGATTAAGATTTTGAATTTCGTAATAGCTAAGGAATAATAGATTCAGATCGATACCCACAACTTGAAATTTATTTAAAAACATATGCGTTGACGCAAATCCACATCCCATTCCTAAATCAAGTATTCTTGCAGGAGGTTCAATTTGTGCAATCTCTAAAGCACGTTTGGATATACGTTCTTGGATCCGCATTAATGATTTAGATTGAGCATATTCATTTACACGTTTTGAAGTATAAAACTCGGTTGGGTCTTTAGCATACTCTTCCGGTCTTTCATATTTAATATAAAATTCATATTGTGAGCTTTTATCTTTTTTTTTATTTTTTTTCTCGTTCATAATCCAATCCAAACCAAATATTTTCAATTAATATAAGTATTCTAAAATGAAAAAATTTTATCTTTCTTGATAAAGTGCACTATTAATCCCCACATTATCCACATTATTAACCGAAAATTTTTTTATCCTTCATGGTTTTAAACAGTTAAGATTTGAATTTATATAGATGCGTGGATTTTTAATGGCAAAGAAAAAAGGTAAGGAAGAAGAGGAGACTAAAGCTCCGAAAGAAAGAAGAGAAGAAGCAATTGATAAAATCGCTGTCTTGGCTCAAGTTAAAAAGATGAATAAAAAGTATGGGAAAGTTGCAAGTGTTTCAATCAAACAAAGAGATCCTTTTATTCCTCGAGCAATCGAGGAAAAAATTCGAGAAGAAATCCCACGCATGCGAGTAATAACTGCAAATGATATAGCTGCGAAATACGATATTCGAGTTTCTGCAATTAAAAAACTCCTACTTGTTATGGAGAAAGAAGGTAAATTGAAACGACTTGCGAGTTCAAGCAGAATAAAAGTATTTAATCCAGTTTAAGTAAGATTAAAGACATATTTTTTTAGTTTTGGTTAAGAGGTTTTGTTTTTGGCTAATTTTCTGAAAGAAATTCAATCTAAAATTCATTTAAGAGAAGGAATTGAAGGATTCCGTTCTATACTTAGAGAAATCTATCGCGCTGGAACAATTTCATTAAAAGATTTATCTCAAAATATATTAATTCCTATTCCAGTTTTATCTAAAATTGTAAATTATTTGATTGAATTGAAAATATTGGATAGAATTCCGGCGGGTATCCTTTATACTGAAAATGGAATGCAGTTTATTGAATCTGAACTGAATTTTTATGGATATGGATTGTCAAAATGTGAAAGTTGCGATAGCCATCCATTATATATTTCTCCAAGATGGGATGATGTATTAGATTTACTCGAAGAATCATTTGAAAAACGACCAAAAGTGGATACAACTCTAGATCAAGCATTTGCAACTGCTGAAACTAGTTTAAGAAGAGCCCTATTACTGTATGATAAAGGTTCATTAGAAGGTAAGAAAATTTGCTTACTAGGGGATGATGATTATTCATCGATTGCGATTGCATTATTATATTTAGGATTCTTTCCTGAAAATCCCAAATTAATTCCGGATGAAATGGTTGTAATTGATATAGATAATCGAATTTTGGAAGAGATTCAAGACACTGTTCAAGAAAAATCCTTCAATATTAAATACATACTTTGGGACTATAGAACAGAAATCCCTGAGAATTTACTCAATAAATTCGACACAATAATGATCGACCCCCCATACTCAGAAAATGGGCTTCGATTAACCATTTCAAGAGCAATCGATATGTTACGTATTGAACCAGGAAGAGAAATTTTTCTATCAGTTGCTCATAGATCTCCTGTGAAATTTTTAAAACTTCAAG
>JAUWPK010000202.1 GCA_030611625.1 Promethearchaeum sp.
ACATAACTTGCAAAAGCTTGACCTTTTTCAACTGAAAGAGTATCCTCAACATCATCAGAATATTTAACCCGTTTCTTTGAAAAACCAAAAACCCATGAATGGAGAATAAATATTACTGTCTGAAGTATTAAGGTAATAAAATGAATTTCTATAATTGAATCATCAGCACCAGAAATCGCCATCAATATGTTTCCGACTACTATTTGAGATACAAGTATGGAAAGAAACAATAGAAATCCAGTAAATATCGTCACAATATTATGCTTCCTAAATTGAATACAACCCACAAAGTATAACAAAACTCCAAGGAACATAATAATTCCCCCAATATTATAAAGAGGTTCGAAAACTGCTCCGACAAGCCATGCAATCATTACCATCATTATTCCTATAAACAAAATACCGCTCCCAATTTTTAGAAACAGTTTTCCTTTTACAAATACGAATCCTGAACCTAAAACAATAATAATGCCAAAATAATACAAAATTGTCGAAGTGACTCCTAATCCATTTGCATCCCCTCCAACTAAAGAAACAGCACCAAGATAACTATCCCATGAAACACTTGAACTAGATGCATACACCATTGCAATAATTAGAAAAATTCCTCCGATAGTTGTGAAAAATGCCCCGATTAAAGCACCTATTTTTACCATATAATCATTTCCAAATTCTATTACTTGATATTTATTATAAACAAATTAACATTTTTTAACTTAATTTATTATTATTTAGATAATTTTTCGCTAAGTATTTTACTCTCTATATTTTCGAAATAAAATTAACTCATAATTTTTCATCTCTTTGCATTTTGAAAAATTTTTTATTTTTTGATGTATTTAAAAATGCATCTATAACAACTTTTAAAAAAAGCTTAATCAATTAATGATAAAATCTCTATCAAAGAAAAGAATAACGCTTTAATTAAAAGAGCCGCGTATGTTAGTGGTAGGTCCCTGATCATACTGGGAGCCAAAACTTTCGGGTTGTGGTCCCTGATAAGGAATTAGCAAATACAGTTCCTTTATCGACTAAGACGACCCCTGTTCAAACCAGGGCGCGGCTATTTTTTTTATTTCAAGTCTTAATTGGTAATACATTTTCTTGTATTTTGGATTAGAATTAGGTTATTTTATAATAGAGAAATTAGAAGATAACTTAATCGATAACTGTTGATTAATCTTTCTCTATGTCAAAAATGATTCTCTTTATTTGATTTTTCTTCCCATTCTTTAATTTTTGCATATCCCTCACTAAATTTTATCAAAAATTAGTTTTAATATTACTTAAGATCTATAGATTTCCTGTATAAACATTTCTCCATCCTTCAATGGTATTTAAATTTTGAAAAAGTGTTTTTCTTGCTAAATTAATAAGAGAATGCAAATCACTCCTTGATATATATTTATTTTGGAGTAGATTTTGAGAAGGATCTGCAGGATCTTTTAAAAAGTGTAGATCTTCGAGCTCATCTCTGATGTACATGAAGATCTTAATTAGAATCTTTTTTTGACTCATTTCCAAATAATTCTCAAATTTCTGAGTTATTTCAATTGAAATCCTTTCTAGAATAAATCCTGGATATTCACAATAATTGCGAATCCTCCAAAGTTTAATTAATCTAATTATATCTAATCTTTGAAACGATCTTGTAGCTTCAATATGCAATTGGACACTAGACTTTATTACTTTTCGCAAATCCCATGTGTAGATCCATGCTAATTGTGAATTATTTGAGAGTTCTCTGGCAGGAACAAGATCTATATGAAAATTTTGTTTATTTGGATATTTTTTATTTGGAAATAGGATAGAAAGTGCAATGTTTTTTAATTGAACATTATAATAGATTTTGGTTAATTCATCTTTTAGAATAAAACTTATTCTTTCAATTGACATATTTGTTCTATTTGGATAGATAATCACGAGATCGACATCATATAAATCTCTAATCATAGTCCCCTTTTTTTTTGAACCCGCTTCATAAAATGTGGGTAATTCTGGAATTGATGAAATTTTTCCAATTATTTCCTTCATTTCGCAAATTATTTCTTCAATCCACTGCCATTCTTCTTCAGGAACGAATTGATCTCGATCTATCGCATTAAAATATTCTTCAATCCCCATTATAATCTAATTTTATAATATTTTGTTCAAAAAATTTAAAAGAATACAGAGTTCCATGTTCTCGCATTAATTGCTTCTTCAGCCAGTTTCTTTACTCTATATTTCTCTTCAGTAGAGATATTATCGGAAATTATATTATTTGAATTCGAAGGATCTAATAATCGGATCGAGACAATATTTTCTGAAAGAAATTTAAAAGCTCTCAGTAATTGTTGTTCAATAGAATCACGTGACATTCCTGAACATCCATCAATAATCATGCATTCTAAGATAAATGTTTTAATTGGGACTTTTTTCCGAATTTTCCATAGCTTCATTAACTTGATAGTAGGTGTTCGATTTGCATTCTTTACATGATCTGCTTGAATATCTATACTACTTTGGAATCGACCACCAGTATCATTGTTATAAAGGTAAGTATATTTTGAATTTTGGCTGGATTCTATCCCAGGTATAACGTCGATATGAAAATCTCCCGCAAACGATATTTGCCAACCAACACGTTTTCTTTTTGCATAAGACCAATGACGTTGTAATATAGAGCCGATCTTGTTATATAAGTTCTTTAAAGTATCAAATTGAGTAGACCAAGAAAATACTATATCTAGATCGTAACCAGCTTTAATCATCGTCCCTTTTTTCCATGATCCACCATAAATCACCCTTGGATTTCCGTTTGTCGATCCTCTAATTTGATTTTCGATTTTGTCCCTTAATTGCCTTAGGTTTTGCTTCTGATTCTCAGATAATGCTTGATCTGATATAATTGATTTAAAATATTCTTCATTTGTCAGTAATTTCACCTTTTTATTCTTTTTTGTACTTTTTTATATATTATATTATAAAAATTCTTGTATATCTTGGTTGATTTTTTGAATCAAAATTGTAAATAACAAATTCAGAATAGTTAGTGTATAATCTTTTTATAACTTGACCTAAAATAAATGCAGGAGGTGGAGGCCCAGCATAAAAAATATGTAATTTTTTTGCGTTTGGATTCTGACGTTGAATTTGAGCAAAGCTATCATATAATATTTCCTTAAAATTGATTATTTGCTCTTTATATTTCAACCAAGTTATAGAAGGGTATTCGGCTCTAATTCTTAATATACCTGATGGGTTTTGCAAATGAGAAATAAAATCACCATCTTCAGTTACACCAGACAATTCAATGACTAGTAAGAACTCATTGCTATTATTAGGTAAAACGATTTTCGAATCATCTATCTGAATTTTGTGTTTTTCTTCAGATTCTGGGAGTCCATACCATCGCCAAGTATTTCCACTTAGTTTAAAGTTAAATAACTCTATGGAATATCCGTCACCAAATAAAAAACCTAAATGAATAATGAGTGGGATTCTGTGAATCGAAAATACAAAGAAAAATTTCTTGATCTCAGAATCCTTTAAGATTTGATCAATAATTTCTTTTTGCTGTAGTTTTAATTGTTCCCAATAAGATAGATCGTTAAGAAGAGGTCTGTCTGTTGAAATTTCAATAAAACGTGTAAAATTTATAGTTGGAAAATCTTCTCTAATTTGCCCTTCACTAATTTGCGCTAGATTTTTAGAATAATGAATTATAGCAGTTCTTTCCATTTGATGTAATCTCTTAAAACTACGAACATATTCAAGCCATTCGTTTCTTTTAACTTTTAATACATTCTCAGGTAAGAAATCTCCCGATAAAGTTGATTTTGTATGGGCATCTTCATGATGTTCCAAACATAATAATATAAGATTATCAAAATCATTATTTTGAGATTCTGAATATTGTGTAATATGGTGAACTATTAAAGGATGAACTTTTTTAATATCATAGCAGATAGGACATTTCCAATCATATTCTTCAATCATTCTATCTATGGTTTCTGGAGGTATTGCCTTTCTTCTCACTTTTTCATAGATTATATCTGTTTCATTTTCAGTAAAAATATCTTTCAGTTTCTTCTTTGGTAGATTTTTTAAACTTGATTTTGTATATCCTAAATCTATTATTTTATCAACTAAATCCTCTTGAATTCCTAAGGCAAGGAGTTTTTTTTTTGATTTTTTCATCAATGTTTAAACAGCTAAATTGAATTAAATATGCTATCAATGTTTAAAAAACAAAAATGAATTTTTAATTCAAAATTAGAATCTAATGTGTTCAAAGAAACTCCAACTTCAATATTTTCAAATTGCTTGAATAAATCAATATCTCGAGTAACCAGTTGAGATTTGGTGAGAATCGAAATATTTGCACTTGTATCTTTTAATCGAGATAAAATCTTCCGAGTATTCTCGAATTTCTTTTCTAATGGAAGGTAGGGATCTGTTACGGAACTAAGTAGGATATTTTTTCCATTATATTTCGCAGGATTAATTTTATCCCAAGGATACGATTTAATATCCAAAAAATCACCCCATATATCTCCTTTATGATTGGTAAATCGTTTCATAAATTCTGCGTAACAATAAATACAACCATGCTGACATCCAGTATAGGGATTAATGACATAATCTATAGCGGGGATATTGCTTTTTGTTATGATAGATTTTGCTTCTCTAAATTCAATTTTCATCTTCTTTCACATTCTGTCCTTTTCGAAAAGTGGTTGTAGGATTTACTTTCCTTCGATATACTTTTCTATAAATTTACTCACTGAAACAACTTGAATCGGGAAACCTTTTTGCATATCAATATCATTACTGATGAGAACATCCACTTTTTTGTAAACCACTGAAGCCAAGATTAAAGCATCCGGCAATTTTAATTTAAACTGTGATCTGAATTTCGCCCCCAATTGAGCAATATGCATATTTATCGGTTGAATATCATAGTTTTTTTGAACTAATAATAGGAATTGTTCTGCTTTAGAAAAATTTCGTTGATTGTAATATCCAACGAGCATTTCAGAGATATTAATTACTGAAATTATACTATTCCATTTGTTTTTCTCGATAGTATTTAAAATTAATTCACAAGAAGAACTATCGGGTTCTTTGTTATGGATTGAAATAAAAACATTGGTATCTAAACTTACCTTCATTTCCATTCATCTCTCAGATGTTGAACCAAATCTTTTTCAAATGGTTCGCCTTGTTTTAAAAATTCCACTATAGAATCTTCTTCGATCGGATCAATTTTTTCTAGTATTATCTGATTTGCCTTTATACTAAATTTAATGGTATCTCCAGGTTCAATATTCGTCATTTCTCTGATCTGTTTTGGGATGACTAGTTGACCACGCTTACTTAGTTTTCCGAAAATCATACTAGATAGTACGCGTTTCATACAATTAAATATAATGGATTCTAAATATTAATGATTTTTTGTGAAAGAAAAAAATTATATATACAGAAAAAATGTTCCGAAATTAAGAAAAGTGGTAAAACGTTCTATCAAACATCAGATAGCATATTACTTCAGACAAGACACCGATACTGCTACCGATGATAAGAACCAGATTCATTTTTTCATTATTGTATTCGGTCCAATAGAGAAATAGTCTTCTTTATTCATTCAATTCATCATGATTTAGATATTAAAAAAAAAAAATTTAACTAATCAATACTTTATCTTTATATATTTAACATTATTGTATCACCTTCTACAGATAATAAATATGTTGTATCCTCAAATCCAAAAATTTTTGTTTTAACGAACATATCTGAAGACCATGGATGAGAAACCTCAAAAGCGGAAACGGAAATTAAATCTTCAGAAACCATCTGGAACTATTGACTTCTTTCCAGAAGAAATGGAAAAAAGGCGATGGCTTGTCAGAATTATTGAAGATCTCTTTAAAAAATTCGGTTTAGAGCAAATTGAAATACCCATGTATGACTTTTTCGAGTTGTACAAAGTGCGCTCTGGTGAAAAAATAATTAATGATATTTTTACTTTTTATGATCCCCCAAAACACCGTGCTGAGGAAAATCCCCCATTATATGCACTACGCCCCGAGTTTACTGCTTCACTAGTGCGTTGTTATAATTCAACCGAATTGATGTATAGACCTAAACCCCAGAAATTATTCTATATTGGCCCGTGCTACAGGTATGATGAACCAAAAAAAGGAAGATATCGACAATTTACCCAAGCAGGAATAGAGATATTCGGAGCAGATACACCAGCAGCCGATGCCGAAATGTTAATAGTTGCCATTGAACTGATGGAGAAATTAGAAATAAAAGATTACATACTCAGAATTAGCGATTTAACTATTTTAAGAACATATTTACATCTTAACAATTTGGAAATCGATGCTCAAAATAAAATTTTCGGGATAATAGATCGGATTACCAGTTCTTTACGAAAGGGAGAAATTGGAGCAATTCCAGATTTTAATGAACAAGATTATATTGATGATTATTATGCATCTATGAATGATTTGGGTATAGATCAAGTGATTATTGAGAAATTAGAATCCTTTTTACACCTAGTTGGAGCTCCCTCTAAAGTTTCAAAAGAATTACAGAAACTATTCAAATCCGAACCAGATATGTTAGAATTAATTCAAAAATCAAGATTAACCGAAGTTTGCGAATTAATCGAAGCTGCTGGAGTAAAAAAGTATGTAATTGATTATGGAATCTCACGCGGTTTAGATTATTACACAAATACAGTTTTTGAGATAGATGTTCCTTCTCTTGGTGATACCAAGCAGGTTTGCGGAGGTGGGCGATATAACAGTTTGGTTAAGGAATTTG
>JAUWPK010000146.1 GCA_030611625.1 Promethearchaeum sp.
GCATCTAACTGGAAATCTACCATTGTTATCATCTCTATATTGATAATTTTTAATTGTAAAATCAATTGTTGTGATTGTTTTCGTGATCGATTTTTTCATGATCGATTGTTTTCGTGATCGATTTTTTCATATAATTTCAAATATCAATAATTTTGATAGTCAAATTTTTATATATAAATTTATCTAAAAGAATTTAATTGGAGAAGGTGAATTGGACCAGTAAAGGTGAATTAGATGGGACTATGATAAATTATTGATTCCTTATTACTTTTTCACCAAATATTAGGCAATTTCGATCATAATCGATCATTTGGTTAAAGAAAAATGAAAGATCATGTGTTTAATTAAAAATTTAGAGAGTACAGAAAGGATGAAAAAAAAAAATCTTATGAAAATCTCTTAATTATAATGATTATCCATTTTATTCGATTTACATCTTGAAAGTTTAATCAATCCAGTAGATCTAATAATTTGAATTAATACCAGAAATATGATTGAATTAATAAACCCTGCTAAAACAACAAGCACCATTTTTAGCATAAATTCTGTTGGGCTGAAATCAAAAACACCACCAGCATATAGTATTAAAAATACTCCAATAACCAATAGAATAAATAGCATCCCAGCAATAATGAAATCTATCATAAACATAAACATATTTATTTTACTAATATTCATTCCACTTGATTGGGGATTTGAATGATCTTGATATTGGGAACTTTGATCCATTTCATTGGGATATGATTGAGAAGGATCATACAGGTTTGGTGTTTTTAAAATTTTTTTCCAAGGTGAATTTGTAATTAGTATTCCAATAATTATAAGAAAGACAATGAAATTCCAAATTCCTGCAAAAACACCTATTATAATTTTTGAAGTAGGAACTTCTAGAATAAAATCAAAAACACCAAAAGCTATAAGAGCTAGAAGCACTCCACTAACAACATATGGTAAGAAATAGCAGTAAAATGTTATTTGTTTGGGAGTTCCTATAACTTTAAGCTCATTTGAGGGATAAGAACCGGGGTTTGAATAATTATTGTAGTCCATTTTAAGTATAATTATTATCTTTTTAGTTTAATTAAATGTTTCTGACAGACTATTTCTGATAGGTACAAATACATTGTGGTTATAGAAAAATGCCTTAGTTGATCTCGGGATGCTTCTTTTTTACAATATCAAAGAGATCCGTACCCATAAATGATGTATTATATAAATAATTCTTGGGATATATCCTATCTAAAATAAGGTGAAGCTTTAATACAAAGAAAAATCAATAAAATTAAATATACATTATTAACTGAATTTGGTGAAAATATGCCACAAGATCAAAAATTATTAAAATACAGCTCGGAATACTCAGATGAACTTTCCCTTGATGATGAACTAAAGAAGATTCGTAGTTGCATCCAATGTGGGATGTGTTCTGCTGTCTGCCCCAGTGGGAGTTTTACAGCGTTAGTAACAAGAAAAATAATGAGAAAAGCCTTGGCAGGGGATCATTCAGTTCTATCAGGACCTGAAATTTGGTATTGTTCAACATGCTTTAACTGTTATGAACGGTGTCCGAGAACCATTCCAGTTACCAATGTAATCTTAAGATTGAGAAACATGGCAGTGCGTGAAGGCTATTTACCAGACAATTTAAAAAGTGTCATTAAAAATTTAGCAAATACTGGTCATGCAGTTCCTCTGGGAGGACCGGATTCGAAATGGGCAAAATTACGAGAACTCCATAAATTGAAAAAAGTACCTCCGACAGTTCACAGTTTTCCTGAAGCTTTGGATGAGCTTTTTACTTTACTTGATAAAATTAAATTTAATGCACGTATACCATATCGCTAATTAACTGATAGTTGATAAAATCAAATTAACTTAATTAAAAATTAAATAATAATTAAAAACAACTTAGAAATAAAATCTAAAACCTTTGAAATGAAGAGATGATGAAAATTAATGACCGAAATTAAAGAGAAAAAGGAAGAACTGATTGAAAAACCCTTTTCAGACTTAAAATATTCTTTATATTTAGGGTGTGTTATTCCTAATCGTTATCCTATGATCGAGCGCGCATCCCGCTTTGTTTTTGACAAACTGGGGATAGAAATTATAGATATGAATGGAGCTACATGCTGTCCAGCGCCGGGAGTTTTTAGGTCTGTTGACAAAGCACTTTGGCTTACATTAGGCGCTAGAAATTTGACAATCGCCCAAAATAATAATACAACCGAATTATTGACCCTTTGCAATGGCTGTTTTGGTACATTACATGAAGTAGAGCATGAAATGAAATCAAATCCTGAAATAAATAAAAGAATCAATGAAGTTCTTGCAGAAAAGAATCTTCATTTTGATGGGAGCGTTAATGTGCGTCAAGTAATGGATGTGCTTTATTTTGACATTGGATTGGAGAGATTAAAATCTCTAGTTAAGAGAACACTTAATTTACGAACAGCAATTCATTACGGTTGCCATATTCTTAAACCAGCAACCACTCAGCTTTTTGGACAAGACCCTGATAATCCTACATTCTTTGATGAGGTTGTTGAGGCAATCGGATCTAAATCAATTGATTATCGAGAAAAATTAATGTGTTGCGGGGCCGGTGGTTCGTTAAGAACTGGCTTTAAAGATAGTAGTCTTCAATATACATTAGCGAAATTGCGCGAAATTCGCAAAGTAGGAGTGGATTGCATTGTAGTATGTTGTCCTTTTTGTCATTTACAATTTGATCTTGGCCAAGTTGAAGTTTCCAAGCTTTTGGATGAAGGGGAAGAAGAGTTTAGAATCCCAGTTATTTTTATTACCCAACTTTTAGGATTGGCAATGGGGTATGAACCTGAAGACCTCGGGATGATAAAACCCACAGAGCTAAAAGGAATATCACCATTTATTTCATTCGATCCTTTGTTGAAAAAAATTGAATCCATTCCGTTAGATGAAGCAAAGAGGGATAAATAATTATGAGTTTAGAAAGACCCAAACCTAGAGTTGCGGTATATATTTGCCACTGCGGGAAAAATATTGCTGATGTTATTGATATGGATGAAATTACTGAATATGCAAAACATATTCCCAATGTTGCTTTAGCAAAAAATTACAAATTCATGTGCAGCAATGCAGGACAAGATTTAATAGCAGAGGATTTAAAATCGGGAAAAGTTGACCGAGTAGTTGTAGCTGCTTGCAGCCCTCTAATGCATGAGGAAACATATCGAAGAGTCTTGCGCGAAAATAATTTTAATGAATTCTTTTTTGAACAAGCAAATATTCGCGAACATGCATCTTGGGTAAATTTGAGAGATCATAAAGGTGCTATGGAAATTGCAAAAGATCATGTCAAAATGGCAGTTGCAAAAGTATCGAATGATAGACCCTTAATAAGACAAAAAGTTGAAGTAACACAAGAAGCATTAATTGTTGGAGCAGGGATTACAGGAATGTTTGCTACACTGGATCTAGCAAATAAATATAAAGTTCATTTAGTAGAGCGAACACCTACGATAGGAGGTCACATGGCTCAACTTGATAAAACATTTCCTACAATGGATTGCTCTGCATGTATTACTACTCCAAAAATGGTAGAAGTTGGACGACACCCAAATATCAATCTTCTTACGTATTCTGAAATTGAAAATGTTGATTTAAATGTAGGAAATTTTGAAGTTCAAGTAAGAAAAAAGAGTCGAAGAATAAACCATTTAATATGCACAGGATGCGGAGCATGTGGTGAAGTTTGTCCTATTACTGTCCCAAACGAATTTGATTATAATATGGGTTATCGGCGTGCAGCCTATGTTCCATTTCCTCAAGCAATTCCTGCACAGTATACAATCGATATAAAGAATTGCATTGAATGTAAGCTTTGTGTTGATGCATGTGAAGTAAATGCTATAGATTTTAACCAAGAAGATGAAATCATCGATTTAAAAGTCGGATCAATAATAATCGCAACGGGAAATGATATTTTTGATCCTTCCAAGCTTTATCGCTATGGGTACCAGAAATATAAAAATGTGCTAATCGCTATTGAAATGGAACGTTTACTCTCTAGCACAGGTCCAACTCTTGGTAAAGTTATAAAACCATCAGATCATAAAACTCCAAAAAGAATAGGATTTTTGCAGTGTGTGGGTTCGCGCGATTTTCATGAAGGGACCCATAAATATTGCTCCCGAGTATGTTGCATGTATGCGATAAAACAAGCAAGACAATTTAAAGAAAAATATCCAGATTCGGAAGTATTTATATTTTATATAGATATGAGAACCTTTGGAAAAGGATATGAAGAATTTTATGAAATTGCAGCCAGAGAATATGGAATTAATTTTATTCGGGGTAGAATTGGAGAGGTTTTTGAGAATAATGATGGATCCTTAATTATACGAGGAAGCGATACTTTACTTGCTGAAAAATATGAGATTGAAGTTGATATGCTCATTCTATCAACAGCAATTGAAGCTCGAAAAGATGCAGATGAAGTAAGTCGATTTTTTGGTGTTCAATTTTCAGAAGATGGATTTTTCATGGAAGCACACCCGAAACTTAAGCCTGTAGATTCCCTCTCACCAGGAATTTTTATTGCAGGCACATGCCAAGCACCTCGTGATATTCCTGACGCTGTAGCTCAGGCTAAAGCAGCAGCTAGCAGTGCGGATAATTTCATGTTTTCCGGTGAAGTTGAAATTGAACCATATTATTCAATGGTTCAACCTGAAATATGTTCAGGATGTAGATCATGTATCCCACTTTGCCCATATGATGCAATAAGTTTTGATGAAACAACTAATACAGCAGATATAAATGCAATCAAATGCAAAGGTTGTGGAGTATGCGTTGCAAGTTGCCCTTCAAATGCAATTATACAGAATCATTTCACTCGTAATCAAATCTTGAGTGAAGTAAGGGCATTAAAGCCATGGGAGAATTATATTAAAGAAAATTAAGTGATAAAAATGGTTGAAGATAGTGATTTTGAGCCTTATATTGTCTGTTTTGCTTGTAACTGGTGTACTTATACTGGGAGTGATCAAGCAGGCGTGAGTCGAATGCAACGTCCAGCTGATGTTCGAATAATTCGTTTAATGTGTTCTGGACGCATGGAACCCAGATATGCAATAGAAGTTTTAAAAAATGGGGCTGATGGTGTGATAATTGGGGCTTGCCATTTAGGAGATTGTCATTATCTGGAGGGCAACGAAAAAGCAGTAAGAAGATTTTCTGTTATTAATTCATTTATAAAACAATACGGGATGAATCCAAAACGTTTTCAGTTCTGGCATATTAGTGCTAGTGAAGGTGCTGAATTTACCGAACATATTAAAGAATATGTGACTGAATTGAAGAAAATTGGACCCAATCCTCGTAAACATATAGCTGCAAAGGAATTTAAAAAACTTGAGGAGGTTGTTATTTAATGAAATGGCCAATAGTTGAAGAATCTACTATTTTATCAGTGAGAAAAACAAAAATTGAATATCTAAATCGCACAACTGAATTAATGATTGATCTTAATAAATGCACCTCATGTTATCAATGCGTAAAAGCTTGCCCAAAAGATGCATTATTCAAACCTGAAATTCCCAAAGGTAAGAAAGTTCCCAGAAAAGAACGGGTTCCGATTTTCCCAGAGCCTTTAAAATGTGTTTTTTGTGGTGTTTGTCTAACTTTATGCCCATTTGATGCAATTTTTATGAAATTAGATGGAGAGGTTCTGAATCGAGACAATTTACCCCTTAGAGTCGGGAATAAAATCCCAGAAATCGAAAAAGTGAAAATGAAAAAAGTGATTTTAAAAGATGAAAAAAGTGATTTTCATAATGAGTTTTGGGATCACATCATGGAACGGATTCAAGTGAAATGATATAATTATATTATGATAAAAAAATAATAACATATGGAGAATAAAAAAAAATGGTAACTATAGCAGATGGTCGTTATGATCTACCGGATGAATTATATTATAGCAAAAATCAACATGTTTTTCTGAATTTAAAGAAAAAAATAATAGGCTTAGATCAGATCGGGTATGCTTTCTTAAATAATCCAACTGAAATTAGCTTATTAGTTGAGGATGAGATTAAAGCAGGTCTACCGTTTGTGGCAATAGCTTCTGAACAAGGAGTAACAACTTTAAATGCACCTTGTTCAGGTAAAATTGAGAAATTTAATGAAAAAGCTTTAGAAGATATGGAATATGATACATATGCAAACGGGTTTATTATAAAACTTAAGGACATAAGTGATATTGCACCTACTCTAATTACAGGAGAAAACATTGAAAGTTGGGCAATTAACGAAGCAAAAACATTATTGAGAAGTAATTATTCCTTCAAAATAATAGAAATTGGAGATACCGCAGTAGGAAAAACAGCAATCAAAGTTAGATTTACAGATAATTATTTCAAGAAGGACCTAAAGACAACTTTGGGGGTGGATTTCGGCACAAAAGAAATCAAAACTTCGTATTTAAGCACAGATTTATTATTTTCGGGAACCTATCGTTTTACTGCACGAATGAATGTTTGGGACGCAGCAGGTCAGGATATGTATGATAAAATTCGGGGGATTTATTTTAAAGATGCGAAAGGTGCTTTAATATGTTACGATATCAACAATCCTTTATCGTTTAATCATTTGGATAAATGGGTTTCGGATTTGGAAGAGAACTTAGGTAAGGTTCCTACATTGCTTATTGGAAATAAATCCGATTTAGAACGAAAAGTTTCCAGGCAAGAAGGTTTAAATTATGCAATAAAACATGGATTTCTGTTTATAGAATGCTCAGCAAAAACAGGAGAAAACGTGGACGGCATGTTTGAAAAATTGGCTATTGAAATCTTTAAAAAAGAAGAGAATTTGGCATAGAATTTGAATCAATATGAGTAATGTTACCGAGGATAATTCAAATTTAGTTTTCAATAGATTTACCCCAAAAAATTTGACTCCGAAGCAATGTTCATTCATCCAAAAGATTTTGAAGAAATATATACTGGGAATGTTCATTTGCAAAAAAGGTGGTGACATTTTGTATTCATATCAAATCGAACACACTTTAAAGATTGATTTAATTTCTAATTTCATAGCAGCTCTCTCAATGTTTGGAGAGGAAAACGTAGGTCAGATCAAACGCATTTTCATTGAAGGCATTAACATTGAAATGAATATTGTTTCAAAGAATGATCTTATTTTAGTCTCATTATTCAGACCCAATATGATTAAAGATCATCTTGAAGATGAAGCGAAAAAAATTTTGAATAAATTCTATTCATTATACAAAGTACAAATTGAACAAGGAAAAACGAATTTAAGCATTTATCTGAAATTTGATGATGAAATGTGCCATTTTATATTAGGATACTTAACAAGAATTGGTGCTTATAAAGAAAATTATGAGGAACTTAAATAGTATGAATGCACTCGAAGAAAAAAGCAATAATATTGCTCAAAATCATCATAAGTCCAAAATTCTTACGGATGAACAAAGTAAATTAGTACAAAAAAAGCTAAATAAGTTTATGTTAGGGATTTTTATTTGTAGAGACGGTGGAGATGTTCTTTTCTCTTATCAAATCGACCCAACACTGAAAATCGATTTAATATCTAATTTTATTGCTGCTCTCTCAATGTTTGGTGAAGAAAACGTTGGTCAAATCAAACGCATATTCATAGAGGGTCTTGATGTTGAAATGAATATAGTTTCTAAGTATGGTCTTATTTCAGTTTTCTTTTTCCGACCAAATATGGTGAAAAATCATCTAGAAGAAGAAGCAGAAATATTATTGGATAGATTTTATTCAATTTTTAAAGAACCAATTGAACAAGGAAAAACAAATTTAGGTATTTTTCTAAAATTTGAGGAAGAACTGTGTCTATGCGTTTTGAACTATTTAAGAAAACTTAGTCTCTATTAAGATGAAAAATAAGTTGATTGAGTAGAAAATTTAAATTTATTGTTTATTCATTTATTCATTAACTTTCCTTTTTACTTCATCCAAATCCACTTTTTTTCCTATATTTTTCACGAAAAAATTATCTTTTCCAGGACCTAATAAAATCGCGCTTTTAATTTGATTATCTTCAATTCGAACTTTTCTACATAAAAAATTTTCTTCATTAACTGATTCGATAAGAGTGGTTTCTATTTTTTCATCTTCTTCCAGAGTTCCTAAACAAGTTAGTTTTATTCCCGCAATTTTTAAACGCGTATTCCATATAGTTCCTTTATAGGGTTCAGGATTTAATCCTAAAATATGTTGAGCAGCTAATTTACTCTGTTCCCTACTAGCTGGAATAATTCCCCAGATTTTCCCATTAAATTGAACACAATCACCAACGACATAAATATTGGGGTCGGTTGTTTGTAAATATTCATTGACGATAATTCCACGT
>JAUWPK010000035.1 GCA_030611625.1 Promethearchaeum sp.
TCGATATCAATTAAAGAGGGCGGGTTACAAATTACTCTTGGAAAAAGAAGAAAAACCTATGATTCATCCCAAATTTTTTATATTCGAGGCGAAATTAGAGTAAAGATTAAAGATTTTTTATTTTAAGTAAAAAATTTTAAAAATAAAACTTGGTCATATAAAAAAAAAGATTGGGATAATGCAGGAGATAAAAACAATAATGTTGAAAAGAACAAGTTATTCGACTTATAAACTTATTTGGATATAATAAATTATTTCGAAAATTATTAAAAATTGAGAAACGTAATTGAATTTAATGCCAATTTGGTTATTGTTTTCAATAGAAACAAGAATAAACATACTGAAAGGATGATTTAGAAACTCAAGGATTTCTAAAATGATAAATACAATATTTTATAACTTTTATTTATTTATTCATTATTTATGAAAGTAACATTTGTTACTACACATATGAATAAGGTTAGTGGTGTGGCTGTAGTAATTCAAAATTTAGCAAATAGTTTAATCGATAGGGGATTTGAAGTTCGTATTGTTGCTCAAACAATAAATAAAAAAATCTGGAATTTAAATAAAAAAATCATTATAAATGAAGTTGGAGGACCTCTTCCTATTTCCCCTTTTTATTGGATGAATCTAAATAAGGGGATAGGAAATCGTTATTTGAACTGCCTATCTTCATTTTATTCAGATTTCATCGTACCTCAATTATTTCCCACACACTATTTTTGTGGAAAATTAAATAAAAAATTTTATGGAAAAATAATCTATTATTGCCATGAACCTTATCGTTTTTTTCATGATGATGAATATCTGGATAAAGCTCCTTCTTTTCAGAAATATATAATGAAAATTTTAAAAATATTATATAATAAATTTGATATTGAAGGGGCTCACAGTGCAAATGAAATCTTATGTAATAGCGAATTTATTAAAAAAAAGATAAGAAAAATATATAATCTTGATTCTCATGTTGTATATCCTTTTCCAAAAGATTATGATAAAAAATTTGCTTCTGATAAGGAAGAGGATTTTGAATTTAGAAAAAAATTAGTAAGAAATAAACCTTATGTATTTACAATTGGACTCTCATCTCATTCTAAAGGGGTTTCTGAAATGATGAAAATTTTTTATCATGTACTTCTTAAGAAAACAAAATTGAAATTAATTATCGGAGGCAATATTTCTAATAAAAACTTTAAAATAATAAAAAAAGAGAAAAAAAGAAGAAGAATACCAGATAATTCAATTATTTTATATGGCTATGTTAATGATAGAGAATTGGCCCTTTTATATCAAGAATCCATTCTAACATTTTATACAGCAATAGATGAATCATTCGGGCTTATCCCAGTGGAATCAATGAAAAATGGAACCCCTGTAATCGCATTTGAGGGTGGACCTTCTGAAACAATAGTAAATAATAAAACTGGATATATTATTGAAAAAAACGATATTACCGATTTTGTTAACAAAACCATTTCTTTCTTAAATAATATTCAATTACAAAGAATTTTTTCTGATAATGCTAAGATTCATAGTGAAAAAAATTTTTCTTATAGTTCTTTTCTTAACCGATTCATCCATTTTTTAACTTTTAACAGCCTTTAATCTGCAATTATTCTCTTACTCAAATTGTTATTATTATTTTTAATATTCACACCCCTAAATTCTCTTGTGTGGGGTTAGGTTTCTCTACATAAGGTTGTAATTCATACAATCCAAAATTAATGGCTGATAAATCTATATGGCACTAATTTTGGTAACTGATAAGGTGTAGAGGGTTATTAGTATGCATCTTACTTTTTTCTAAACCACAAAGTTCTTTAAAGAATCAAACGTCATTTTACTGTTAAATTGGAGTTTTACATGGTTTAAGAGATTTTTTTATATTGATTGGAAATGTTGACTTATTTAATTAGAAACCGTAGTACCTAGATTAGTATATATGAAAATGAATTCTTAATCATTATTTTCAAATGAATTTCGTTGGTATTTGCTTAATTAATTCCTTTATTTTATCTATTTGATTTTTCTTGCAAAGAAATATTACATCATCGGTTTCTACAATAATCGTGTCTTCAATACCAATCAATGCTACGACTTTTTTCGAGATAACAATATTGTTAATAGATTTTAGAGCAGTAATTTCCTGGGTCGAATTGTTTTTATCATTGAATTTAAAATATTGAGAAGGAATTTCAGTATAACCACCAACATCGGTCCAGATGAGGGGGGATTTTAAAACTGCTAAATTCTTGCTTTTTTCCAAAATTCCTCTTGAAATCGAGACTGGTTTCATATTATTGTACTCTTCTTTTAATATTAATTTTTCAAAATTATGATTTTTTATTTTTTCCAATGATTTATATAAATTTGGAAGAAATTTTTGGTATTCATTTAGAATCAATTTTGCATTACCACATAACATCCCTGAATTCCACATATAATTTGATTTTGAATAAATTTTTCTAGTGAGCTCAATATTGGGTTTTTCTACAAACTCTTCAATTTCTGAAAAATTACCTTCGAGTTGTTTTCCAGATCGAATATACCCGTATTTTGGGTTTGGAAAGGAGGGAACCGTTCCTAAAACTACAATTTTCTTTGACCTTACCGCAAATTCAAACATCCTCTTTATATCTCGGTGAAACAATTCTTCATCTTTTATGTCGTGATCCGATGAACCGATGAACACATAGATGTCATCATATTCTTCAATCAATTTCATCAAAGTTAGGCCAATTGCTGGGGCTGTATTTCGATTAAAGGGTTCAACAATCACTTTACAATCATATGTAAGGTATTTTTCGATTTTTGATTTGAGTAATTGATTTGTTGTGATAGTTACTCCATCAAAGATTTTATAGCGGTTTATTGTATCCAATATTAAAGGTTTTGCAGATAACAACGGTAATATCTGTTTTGGTTTAGTTTTTCTTGAAAGTGGCCATAATCTTTCTCCACTTCCTCCAGCAAGTATAATTATTTTTTGCTTCATATTTTATTCAACTAAATTTCTGTCAAAGAGCTTGCAAGGTTACATTCCCTAAAAATCACTGTATCCGTGCCACTTAACAAGTTATTAAAGGGAAAGAAGAAAATTTATTTAAACTAACATGATTTCTATTCGGTTTAGTACAATTTCAATATCGAACGGTGGTTCTTTCCTTATAGATATCTTGCTTTTGTGTGAATTTAAAGTTTTATCTAAGGAACGAGTCAACAAATGAGGGATTGTAAAATGGTTTAAGTTATTGTTGGAGATTTATACAAATTAAGTGTTTTTCTAATTCGAAAGAAAATAATTAAAAATACCTCTCAATAAAATACCAAGAAACTTTAGATTTGGGAGTTGAAAGATTGAAAATATTTTAAACTAAAAATTATTGGAATAGGTCCAAAACAAAATAATTTAGAAAATTTAGTTAAAAAAATGTGTATTCAAGATCATGTCGAATTCTTAGGTTTTATTGGTAGGTATAAAGATGTCATAAAAATCTTTAGTAAAAGCCAAATTCTTGTTCATTCTTCAATATTAGAAGATTTCGGAATTATAATTGTCGATTCAATGTCGTATCATATACCATTTGTAGCTTTGGATATTCCTCCCATTAGAGAAGTTTCAAAAGAAGGTAAAGGTGGTTGTCTATTTATTCCACGAAATATACATGATTTGGGGATGAAAATTGTCAAAATATAAACGAATGAAAAAAATTTATAATCTTAAAATTCAAGAGAAAAGTTGAATTGGTTAAATTATACGATTGGAACAATATTGCAACAAGAATTGACGAAATATATAATTTCATTCTTTCTTAAATTTTCTTAATTAAATAAATCTCCTTTCACGAAGTTCAATTTTTCCCACTTATTTTACAAAAATATTACGTGGGTAATTCTTTCACCCTAGTATCACACCCAATTCGGATGTTTTTATGCTTATAAGATTCAACTTCTTGTTTTCGCCATAATATTGATGGAATGGTGCCAATGAAAGGAAATAGATCACTTTATGTCGAATCTTATGTCCTTTAGAAATTGAAGTCGATTACTAACATTTTTAATGATACTAAGAAAGTTCATTATAAAAGGGCAATATTCCTACTTATGGATGCAAAACAGATTTTAGTTTGCGGTTCGATAGCATATGATTATATTATGGAATTTCAAGGAGATTTAAACAATAATCTCACGACCGACAAGGAACAAAAAATTTTTAACTTAGCTGTTTTGCCCTCATCAAAAGAAATTAGATTTGGTGGTACATCTGGAAATATTGCATATAATTTAGCACAAATCGCTGCACCTACTAAGGTATTGACCGTTGTTGGGAAGGATTTTGTGGATCTCGGCTATGAAGCGCATATTAAACAGCATCCAACCTTAGAATTTATAGGAGATGTCCATCAAGAATTGTTTACTGCGAGTTGTTATATCGTGAACGATGTAAACCATAACCAGCTTATAATATTTCATGAGGGTGCTATGAGCCGATGCCCGCAGATAAATTTAAACGAGCGAGAGATTTCACAAGAAACTATTGAAATTGCGTCTGTTAGTCCTGATAATGTTGGGGCTATGGCGAAATGGGCAAGAGAGCTTAATATTCTTGGGATTAGATATATTTTAGATACAGGACAGGTAACTCCTGCCTTTACAAAAAAAATATTAGAAGAATTAATCCCGAAAGCTTTTCTGCTTATCGGAAATGAGTTTGAAATCAATATGATCCTTGAAAAATTAGGAAAATCACTGGATGATCTGTTAAAGATGAATCACAACCTCATCATTACCAAAGGAGATAAAGGTTCTGAATTATATTCTGATGGTGAAAAAATTTCAATAGGAATATGTGCACCAAATCAAGTTATTGATACTACTGGTGCGGGGGATGCTTATCGAGCAGGATTGTTATATGGAATTTCTCAAGGTTTCTCTTTAAAAAATTCATGTCAAATTGGAGCGACACTCTCTTCTTTTTCAGTAGAAACAATTGGTCCTCAAACACAGGAATATACATGGGGAGAAGTGCAAGAACGTTATGAAAAGTCTTTTCATGAGGCAATTAATAGTTAAATAAAATAGGTTTAAATAGTAAAAAGTCAAAGGTGTTTATGAGAGGAATTCTGATGAATGATAGTGTTAAAGTAAAATTGGATTCAAATGCGATACTTATTGATAATAATCCATTTTTTTTATTTTCATGCGAATTCCATTACTACATGATTCCTCAAAAAGCATGGGATATTAAATTAAAAGAATATAAAAAAATTGGATTTAATGCAATTTCTGTTTATATTCCATGGAATTTTCATGAAACCCAAGAAAATAAATTCGACTTTAAATCTGAAAACAAAAATCTGAAGAAATTAATTGATTTATGTAAAAAATATAATTTATATATATATTGCAGGCCTGGACCTCGAAGTACACATATGATAAATAATTCTGGTTATCCAAAATGGCTTCTTGAAAAATATCCAGAAATCATTGATTCTCCTCTACCAGGAAAAAAATCAAATAAAGAGATTCAAAAAGCACCAATAATATCATTTTTGCATCCAAAATACTTAGAGAAGGTGCAAATTTGGTATAAAAAGATATTTTCCATAATAGAACATTACCAATACCCGAAAGGAAACATCATTCTTATTCAAATCGAGGATGAACTTCTATATAATTTTGATGATATGTATTTTTGTTACGGGTATTCCCAAACTAATAAGATTCTTTATAGAGAATGGTTAAAAAACAAATATCTCTTAATGCCAATTTTTAATGAGATCTATTCATCCAATTATAAAGATTTTGAAGATATTTTACCACCATCACCCCCATTAAACCTAAAACATTCAAAAATGGAGATCCTTCCCTATTTAGAATGGTTAGAATTTAAAGAAACCATTCTTAATCAATATATAGAGAAGTTATTTGAATTTGTTAATGAAAACGATATTTATCTACCTATGATTTTGAATTTATGGTCATATAAAAGCCCAATTCCCGTAAATTCACTTTTAAAATCTATTTCTCAAGGAATATTTAGGAGTACCTTTACAATAAGCTTAAATTTTTATCCAATCGTATTTAATGCCCAAGTAAATGTTAATTGTTATATATGCTGGCATTCTGAATGGTTAAAATACCAATCCACAGGGCCAACTTTCATATCAAAAATTCAAGAATGCAGGTTTGACAAGAATTTTGTCTGCAAAAATACACAAAATATTTTAAGACTTTCTTTAGCTCACGGGATTAAAGCATTTTCATTTGTTCAACCTCAATCACCAGAACAAGATCAATTTCACTCATCAATGCGATTCAAAGAAATACAAAATTTCAAGAAATTCACAGACCTCCACTTAAAATCGCTAATAGAAAGCAAAAAAGTCTACGATCCATTAACACTTGCCTACTATCATCCTGTTACGCGCTTAAAATCTTTCAATACCCCAATAAACTCTCAATCATTTTCTTTCCCGATAAATTATGATCATCTAAAATATAGTTACAAGAATCTAATGCAATTACTAACAAAAGCATTTCTGCAATATGATGTTATTGATTTACAGAACATTTCCGAAGAAAATTTAAGCAAAAAACCGTTTTTGATTTTTTATTTCTTAGGTTGGATTGAACATAAAATAATGATTAAATTGCGTAAATATGTAAAAAATGGGGGTACACTTATAACATTTGGAGATATCCCATCCTTAAACGAAAATTTGGATCCAGATGACCTAATAACTAATCTTTATGGTGCAAGATGCATTGAGGAACTTCAAGATAATGAAGATTGTATTATTAATTTTACAGAGAGTAGTGAAAAATTCAATGATATTGAATATATATTTGAATATAAAATAGTTAAATCAAAAAACGTTCACATATTGGCCCATAGAGGTAAATCCGAACACATTTTAGCTTTTTCTCGCGAAGTTAATAGAGGAAAAATTATACACTGCGGGATTATGCCAAAAAAAGAAATTTCATCTCTTAAGTTGTTAAATTTATTACTTGAAGAAGCAGATTTTCCCATACAAAATATTTCAGCTACGCGCGAATGTGTAGCAATCCAAAATGCGACCATTGATGATGAGAGATTTATTACTGTTGGAAATCTCAAATCTGACCCAATAAAATCTGTTTCATTTACATTTTACAACCCACAGAGCAATAAATATCCAAAAAATCTAAGTATTAATGGAATTACTTTACCTCCCCATACTTTTTCAACATGGCATGCGTTTAAACAAATTACTGATGAAGTAATTATTCATTATTGTACAGGAGAGATTTTTGAAATTAGTAAAAATAATGAAGATCACTTTATTTCCATACGATTTTTAGTACACCCATCATTTCCTAATGATTTTACTGGAAAAATCGGCCTTTGGGTGTCAAAGAAAGTTTCAGAATTTAAAATGGAAAATGGAACTATTGAAATTTCTGATGAGGAGAATGAGGAAAATTATAAAGAATTTAAAGAATTTACAATTCTTTCTAATTGTGAATCTAGTTTTTCGTTTAAAATAGGTAAGAAAAATTTTATGTTCAAAATTCAGAAATATTACGTTCCAGGAGATGAAATTTAATTTAATGTCAAAAATCGGCCCATATGATAAAGGGGATTTAGCAGAGAAGTTAGTAACAATCTCTGATGAAGAAATGCGAATATTTCATGAAAACAGAATGAAAAATTACCGATATTTTTACATACTTGTAATTATATTGGCGATTCTAAGTGTTGTATTTATATTTTTAAAAATAGCATGGATTTCAATAACTTGCGCAGTAATAGGGTTTATAATAGTGAATATTGTAAGTTTTAAGAGAAATAAATGGAAAAGGGTATATGAAAACTTAATCTATCTCAAAAAAGAAAAGCAAAAAAAAATTAATGAGATGGAAAAAGGAAAAAATAAGGATAAATATAGCCGTTTAGGCAAAAATTTTTGAATTAAAGCGAACTAAAGAATTTTTTAAAGGTTTTAAGAATGACTTCAATGCTATAATCGATATCATCTTCATTTAAACCGTAATGAGTCACTAAACGTATTCTTTGTCCCGTATCAAATGCTTTAATTCCTGCAGCACCTAATGAATCTACTACTTTTAACATTGGAACATTATCTGAGAATTCAACCATGACAATATTTGTATCTGGTTTTTGAACTTTTATTTGGAGATCTGATTCTGATAATCCTTTGTATAATCTAAATGCATTTTTATGATCTTCAGCCAACCTTGCAATCCAATTTGATTCTAATGCTATTATTGGCATCGCAGCAATTATACCCGCTTGTCGCATACCTCCTCCTAACATTTTTCTAAATTTTCGAGCTCGTTTTATCATTTCAGAGGATCCTGCAAGGATTGATCCTACTGGACAAGATAATCCTTTTGATAAACAAAATTGAACGCTATCAACATATTTAGTAAATTCGGCTACCGGTAGGTTTAAAGCTACAGATGCGTTAAATATCCGAGCGCCATCTAAATGAATCTTTAAATTATTTTTAATTGCAAAAGAGTTCGTGTCTTTAAAAAGAGAGAGAGGCAGAGCAATTCCCCCATGATCGTTATGAGTATTCTCCAAACATATCATGGATGTGGTAGGTTCATGAATATCTTCGTGTCTAATTAATGTCTGTAATTTACTCGGAATAAAACTACCTCTATTTGAAGGAAACGTTCTTACCATTAGCCCACCAAGTCTAGCAGCGCCTCCAACTTCCCATTTATAAATATGAGAACGCTCTTCAACCAATATTTCATCTCCTGGTTTTGTTTCCGATAATAAAGCGATGAGATTCCCTTGGGTTCCAGAAGTGGTGAGGAGTGATGCTTCTTTTCCAACAAGTTTGGCAGCTTTTCGTTCCAATTCATTAACAGTTGGATCTTCCCCTTCAACATCATCGCCTAAATCAGAATTCTCTAAAGATTTGAGTTTTTTCCACATATCTGGGGATGGTTTGGTGACAGTATCCGACCTAAAATCAATTATTCGCATTATAATTTTTTTAATCCAACATGAATAAAAAATTGAATTAAATCTGATAATACTCTCCCGGGACTTTAGAAAATGGAGAAACGTCCCTGATGTGCGGTATTTTTGTTAAAAATCTTACAAGTCGTTCTATCCCTAAACCCCCTCCTGCACTGGCAACTAATTTACCCTCTTTTGCTTTATCTAAATAAAATTTGAACACATCGGGATTTTGATATCGTTCTTTAATTTTTCGCAGCAGTATTTCGTATTTAAAATCTCGCTCTCCACCTGAAAGAGCTTCACCAAAACCCTCTGGATATATTAAATCATAATTCAGATAGTGTCCGGGTCGTTTAGGATCTTCTTTATCATAAAACTCGCGTTGATAATCGGTAATCCAAAAAGGGTCAATTTCTTTCAAGGATGTTTCTTTTTCAAAATCTTCTCCATATTTTTTCTTTAATTCTTCGCTTGAAAATATTTTGAAAGGTCGCTTGGGTATTCTTAGAGATACTCCAAGACTTTTTAATTCTTTTGTGCATTTTTCTTTTACCCTAACAATAATAGAAATAATTAAACCTTCTAATAATTCCATGAATTTTAATGCTTTGACCTCGCGAAGTTCGATATCTACTTGTGAAAATTCGATAAGATGTCGGCCAGAATCTCTTTTTAGAGGTTTTTCCAATCTTACGTTTGGAGACATTATATAAATCCCCTTTGTAGTGCAAGATGCAATAGCTAATTGTTTGTGGAAAATCATACTTTTTGTTAATTGTAATTCTTGTCCAAAATAGTTGATTCTAGCATCAGATGTTTCATGGTTTAGAGGATCTGTAATAGGGGATAACATTACAGGCATCAATTGTATCAATTTTTGCTCATACAGATAATCATGTATTGCTTTGAGAGCTTCTGTCTGAATCTGAAGTATGGATAGATCGGTAAATTCATTTTGAGGACTTGAATAGATCAAAGTTTGTTGCATATATGTTCTATCGAAATGCAGAATTTAATCTTTTTTGTTCCGAAAAAATGGATAATATATACATATTTTATGCCTAAATATAAATATAATGGAATACACATTCCAATTAGAACTAAATTATATGATATCAACATAAAAAAAAAGGGTTGTAAAGAAACAAATGGATGAAAAAGATCTTATTATATTGGATGCTTTAAAAAAAGATGGAAGCCTTTCGGTAGCTAAAATAGCCTTGAACACTAATTTACCCTCAACTACCGTATTTAACAGAATAAAAAAACTCAGAGAAAGCAAAATAATTAAAAACTATACTATTAATATAGATAAAGATCGCGTTTATGGTAATATCGTCGGAATAATATTAATTAAAGCGACCAATACAGATCAGCGGCAGATTGTAAAAAAATTGTTAGAACATCCTTCTGTTGAAAATGCCGCAATCATGACTGGAAACACCGATATTGTCATCCAAATTAGAGTTAAATCAATTAATGACCTTAATATATTCATTTTGGATTATTTGCGTAAGATTAAAGGCATTCAAGATTCTACTACGATGATTTCTCTTGAAAATTATGAGAAGAATTAGGAATTGCAAATCGTGATTTTATTCTTTATTACTCCAAAGAATTCATAATTTTTTTAAACTCTTTACCAATTCTATCTATTGGTGAAATTTTGTGAAGGATTTTGAAATTATTACTAAAAAGCATTGTGGCAGATGTGATATACTCAAACGTTGGTTTCGTGAAAACGGAATATCCTATAGAGAATTTCAGGTAGATTCCTTAGAGGTTCCACAACAACTTCTCAAGGATTCACATTTCCGAGATAAATTTTGTACAAATGATAAATGTAAATTTTTCGTACCTTTACTTCATCTTACTCAGTCAGGAGAGTATTTTCATAAATATATGTTTGGAATCGATGGAATTAGAACAAAATTTATTAGAGATCTATTGGAAGTTGATGAAAATGACAAAAATAATGAAAAAACTATTCGTGAACCTAAACTATGCAGAAATGACCTTGTTGAAAAATTGTTAAAACAATACATTCTAGCAATAGGTATATGTCGCGAAGGGGGAGATTTATTATACAGCATCCAAATAGATAAATCGTTAAATTTGGATTTAATAACTCAATTTATTTCAGCTCTTTCAATGTTTGGAGAAGAAAACCTAGGTAAAATTGAGAGAATTATGATTAAAGGCTTAGAGGTTGAAATGAGCATAGTTTCAAAGCATAATCTCATCTTTTTAGTTTTATTTAAATCAGATATGGTTCAGGATCATCTAAATGAAGAAAGCGAAAAAGGATTGGATAAATTCTACCAAATTTTTAAAACCTACATCGATCAAAATAAAACCAATAAGGCACTTTATTATTCATTTGATACAGAGATGTGCCTTTTAATTCAAGATTATCTAGTAAGAATGGATGTATTGGAATGTATCGATTGTTCCCTAGAAATTCCAATTTTAAGGGAATTCTCTTCTTCATTATAAAATTTTTAAGGGTATTTACTTAATTGCAAGTATATGAAAATAAGAGCGATAACTCTCGGACAAGAATTGTTAGTAAGTGACCCAAGATTAAAATCTTTACAAAATAACCTTAAAAAATTACAAGTTTTGCAGGATAATTTCAATAATCAATGCATTGAAGTAGAATATATTCGATTCGCTGGTCAAACATTCTCAAAATCGACCAATCTTTTAAATACTTCAATATTTAAAAGAAGAGAAGAAATATTACCAATATTGGAAGATATGGTAAAAGACAAACTTCTTGGTATTTATGCATTTATGCCGGGACTTTGCGATCAAATGGAATCTATGACCCAAACGCAGCTCGAATTAATGGAAGTTATCCCAAATTTAATTTATAAATACTCCAACATGTTTACTAGTATCCAAGCAGGTTCAAATCGTGGAGGGATTAACTTTGAAGCTATTAAAGAATCAACAAAAATTATTCAGAAGTTATCAAAGCCAGATCCTTTCCAAAATGTTAAATTTGCAGTTACTTTTAATGTTCCGCCTAATACACCCTTCTTTCCTTCAGCATATCATATCGGTAGCCTACCAAAAATTTCCATAGCCTTAGAAGCTGCCGACGAGGTTATAACGGTATTAAAGGACAATCCACCAATATCTAAAAATCTAAATAATGTGAAAAAAACAATCCAAACAAGATTTACTGAAATTTTCGATCAAATTAGTGGAATTGCTGAACCATTCTGCAAAGAAAATGGTTTTATTTTTGAAGGAATAGATTTCAGTCCTGCACCTTATCCAACAAAAGAAAAAAGTATCGGCACCGCGCTTGAACAACTAGGTTTATGCAAATTTGGTGAACCCGGTACTGTTTTTTCAGTAGGATTTCTAACTGAAGCTTTACAATCTATTGATCGGCCTAAAATCGGATTTTCTGGTTTTATGCAACCATTACTTGAAGATTATATTATTGCACAAAGAAATAATGAAAATAAAGTTGATATCTCTAAATTATTGCTCTATTCTACAATGTGCGGATTGGGCTTAGACTGCGTCCCGATTCCAGGAAATCTTGATCCTGCTGCAATTGAACTACTTCTAATGGACCTTGGTATGATTTCTTTACGCTTGAAAAAACCTTTGACAGCGCGTTTGATGCCAATAACTGATAAAAAAGCAGGGGATATGACCGAGTTCGATTTTGAGTATTTCACAAATAGTAAAATTTGCTATTTGCCCATTCCTAATTCACAGGATTTGAACGCTTTTTTTAAGAAAAACCCATCCTATATGTTTTAATCTCAAAATATACAGTGAAAATAGAAATTATAAGATTATGAAATTGGAAAAGTAAAAATAAAAAAAATAAATTAAAAAAAATAAAAGTCCATAAATTAATCTTTAGGTTCTCCGTGGACTTTAATGTATAATGGATCAGCTTCTTGAAGTGTTCTTCGCATAACTTTCCCTACATTAGTCTTTGGTAATTCATCAATAATATCCAGGTATTTAGGACATTTCCAGCGCGTCATATTCTCCAGCGCCCATGCTTTAATCTCATCAGCAGTAATTGTTCCTATCGCATCAGGTTTAAGTGCAACCCATGCTTTAACAGCTTCACCCGTTTTTTCATCAGGAATACCTGCAACCGCGGCTTCCAAAACGTTTTCATGAGAACCTAATAACGATTCTACTTCTTTTGGAAATACTGAATGCCCAGCCATCTTGATTAATTGCTTCTTACGATCTCGGATAGCAACTCGACCATATTCATCCATGAATCCGATATCTCCCGTTAAAAGCCAAGTTCGGCCATCCCATTGCATTAGTGTTGCAGCAGTACGTTCGGGATTCTTCCAATAACTCTTCATCACTTGTGGACCCGCACAGCAGATTTCGCCGGTACCCTCTTCTTCTCCAATGCCTGTAACTGGTCCCTTTGAGAAATCTTCAGAATCGAATATCATCCAATCAGTGCTTGGTGCAGGTACACCGAGAAATCCTGGTTCGCGCTCACCATAGAAATTATTACAACTCACTACTGGTGTTGATTCAGATAATCCATAACCTTCCGTGATTTTTGCACCCGTTTTTTCTTCATAAGGAATACGAACATACTCATGAAGCGGTCCTGCTCCTGAAATACATAATTTCAAATGACCTTTTAGAGGATATTTGTCAATGGCTGCTTGATCCAATTCAGCAATGCGTTGGAAAAGAATTTCTGCACCACAATAGATATAACCATTATAATCGGGTAATTTGAAAATTTCTTCCAACAATTCTTCAGTTGGTGGTGGTTTTGGAAATAGCATTTGCCATCCTCCGACTGCTACGGATGTATTTAAGACGGTAGTCATAGCAAAACTATGATATAGTGGTAAACAACCAACCATTCCAGTTCTATGCCCTAGTGCAGGAGCTGAGCTTCCCTCTTCGCGTTGATTAACTAAAATTTCAACGCATTGATAAGAATTTGAAACAACATTCATATGGGTTAATTCAGCAGCCTTCGGAACTCCTGTGGTACCATCAGTCATAATCAAAGTCGCAGCATCTTCTTCTTCATTAATACTAACTGGTTGCACATTTGGTTTTGTTTTTAAAACTTCCTTCAAA
>JAUWPK010000231.1 GCA_030611625.1 Promethearchaeum sp.
CAAAATTGATGAGTATGATGAAGATAGTAATCCAAATAGGGCAATTAGTACTGATCCAACTAAAATAAGTAAAAATAAGTATTTAACAGTAATAAAAGTCTTTTCTGCTTCCAAAATATCTTCATTGGTGACTCGTACACGAATATTATATTCTCCTCCAAAAGTTTCCTCGATTTCTTGTTCAATTTCTGTATGATTATATCCATCTTGTACCTTAACAAAAATCCGATCAATGAAAGCATCTTCATCACCTGGAATGTTCATACATTTAAGGTAATTAACATTCGACATTATAACACCTCCTCTTCCCATTCCACCTCCTATTCCCGCTTCTCTGAATCTGTTTTTTAATCCTGGCATGGATTTTGCTACACCAACCACAGTTACTTGGTACGGCTCAACTTCTGTTCCTCGCCTAAATGTTATACGTGCTGTATCTCCCAAATGAATCTTAAGATCACTTGCTACTGAGGCAGCGATGATTATATTTATATCATCAGAATTATTGAAAACTTCGGTAAACGCGTTATCTTTATTTCCCTCTGAAAATACAATATAATCAGGGTCCCAAACAGTATCTTTATAATTCTCATCAATGCCGAACAAATAGACTCCCGCTGAATTGTAATTTATGTAATCTCCTAATTCAACATCAAAATCTTTTTGTTCTTCTGAATAAATTTGCTCCAGATCAGAAGTACTAGCCAATAATGCTGAAGTTCGTTCAATTCCTTTAACATCTAATAGTTCTCTTTGTAAATTCGATGTTGGGGCGCTAATATCGTAATCTCTAGGTATTACTACGATATCGGATCCTTCGGAATATTGAATTAACCCCCCGACTTGTTTGAATTGAATTTCCATCATTGCTGCTACGTATATAATAAATGAAAAAGCCAATACAAACATTACAATTGTTGATAAGTTTCTTCTTTGATGTCTATATACAGTTACCTTGACAATATTCATTAATTTTCGACTAAATGGCTCAAAAATTTTGATCAATAGTCTAATAAATAGCGGCATTAATCCAATTGCCATTAAACTAACTCCTATTAAGAAAAATAGCAAAGTACCGATTAAGATGTTTACCAACATTGAGAAATTTAAAGAGAGTATGACTTTTGGAATTATGAAATAAAGAAATCCCCCATTTAAAGTTAGCACTATGCCAAAAAATATCAATTTTACATTGGCTGCACCCTCTTTTTCTAATTTGTAAATCTCCTCAGTGTGTCTATATGGATTTATCGATTCAACTAAACTAATTCTCGAAACTTTTAGTGCAGGGAGAATTGATACTATCATTGAAATACCAATCCCTATGGCATATGAAATTAGAATTGTTTGGGGTTGAATCATAAAGGACACGGTTGTAGGAATATCATTTTGTGCAATTTTTTGATTAATAAAAGGAACCAGAAATTGTGATGTAAAAATTGCAGAACCAATTATTCCTAAAGTTGTTCCCACTGTACAAATTATTGATGCTTGAATAAGTATAAGTTGAATGTTATACTTCTTACGTGCCCCCAATACTCTATTGATCCCATATTCTCTTATTTTTTCTTCTACTGATGTTGACAGAATTCCATTGATTAAAATCGCAGATATTAATGTTGATATAAATCCCACCATCATAAAAACGATGTTCATTGTCAAAGTTAGAAATTCAGAAATAAAAAGTAAATTTAATTTAGGATATTTCAGTTCCCATGGATCGATTTCAATTACTTTAAGGATTTTAGCTCCAATATTGACTATGTGATCTTCTGAACCTTTAATATCTCTAACGTCATAAATTTTCTCTGAGTCTTTAATTAGTAATATTAATTTATTTGCTCTTTCTTCCCAATTATTAAGAGGTATATCTGAAATATCATAATTATTTGCAAGATCTCCCCACCATTTAAGATCAATCACAATTTCCTTTTCTTCTCCTAGAGGAAATTTATACAATTGGTCAAATGAACTTGCAACTGTAAATCTAATTGTATTGTTTAGAAACCAGAACCATAAATCGAATTGATCACCTTTTTCCAACTCATATGTTTCTGCAAATTCTTGAGATACTAAACAATGATTTTCAGGTAATCCTTGAGAAATGTCAAGATCTTCTTCTAAATTCGTAAATTGACCAAATTTTATAGATTCTTCGGCTTTAATATCCAAAGCACTTAATTCATACCACAATAAATTATTTTCAAGTTCTTCATTTGAATTATTTATTGCCACCCAAAAATTAGATCTTGGAATATAATGTTCTATATCTGATGCAATATCTTGTTCATTTTGTAATTTTTCAATTATTTGGGCATATTCAAAATTCATTGAACGATTTTCGGGTTCTCCAAAATAATGTTTAGCAGTCAGCACAATATCTTGATTCCCTGAATCTGCTGTTAAAAAGTCAACGTAGCTGTTCGAGATCGAATCTGTGATGAATGAAACTGTTGTAAGCAGGAAAAGTGAGATGAAAACTCCTAAAATTCCTAAAATATTCCTGGTTTTTTTACGAAAAAGATCTTTAAATGCATATCTCCACAAAAACCCATTGAAACGTTTCAATTCTTTTAGCCCTCAGGCATATTTTTCTTTTTTTCAAGGAATAATACTCCACTTTTAATTTTTCCTAGAATTTCTTCTTTTTCAATCAGGTCAGAGATTACATCATCAAAATACATCGGTAGATTTTTCAAAATCTCTTCGTCAATGGAGTCTTTTATTTTTGAAATTCTAATTTCAAATAAATTTTGAGATTTCTCAGATCTGATGAATTCCAATATTTTTCGTTCACATCTTTCTTTATACTCAGCTTGAAGAGATAACCTAGCTTCTCTCATTTCATCAGTTTCTTTTAGACCACTTACTTCTAATCCTTTTACAATTTTTCCGTCTGTGATATGTATAATTCTTGTGCAATATTCTGAGACCGCAGCGTCATGTGTAGCCGAAACAAATGTTGCTCCTTTTCTATTTAAATCGCGCAACAAATTAAGGATTTCAATACCTGTCTTCGAATCCAAATCTCCTGTGGGTTCATCAAGTAAAACTATACTGGGATCATTAGCAAAAGCTCTAGCTATTGCTACTCTTTGCTGTTCTCCACCGCTTAATTCAGAAGGCGTATGATGTGAACGTTCATCAAGTTTCACCAAACTTAAAAGTTCCATGGCCTTTCTTTTCCTTGCGCGCCTGGAAAGAGTTCCTTGAAAATGTAAGGGTATCATAACATTTTCTAATGCAGTTAATAGTGGAAGAAGATTATAAAACTGAAATACATAACCTATATTGTCTCTACGGAGATCTGCCAATTGGTTTTCATTAAGTAGAGACATATCTTTCCCGTCCAAATAAATTTTCCCTCTTGTGGGATAATCTAAGCCTCCAATAAGGTTTAACAAAGTAGTTTTACCACAGCCACTCGGTCCCATCAATCCTAAAAATTCTCCTGGCTTAATATTGAGATCTATGCCTCTTAGGGCGGGAACAGCAGTAGTTCCGAGAAGATATGTCTTGTAAACGCCCGTTACTTGAATTTTATATTGAGTTGTAATTTTTCGAAGGTTTTGATCAATTGGTTTTGGTTTACGAAGAACCATATTAGTTCATAGAAGATATTTAAAATTATAAATTCATTTGTTCTTTTTAATTAGAATAAAGAGAAATTCTAAATATTTTTGCTTTTATTTCTCTTTTAACAATTTTAAATAACATATATTTAATTTTATGAAATATCAGTAAACTTTTGGAGTTCACGTTCCATACTAATGAAGGTTTGACCATCTTCAGCAATCATTGTTTCTAAAAGCTTAACCTTTAAATTTCTGAGTTGTAACTGCTTTTCCACATCGAAATTTTTATCATCCACTTTATTAAGATATGCATACATCTTTTGTGCATTTTCTTTGTCAAAACTTGCTGATTGTGTTATTGTTTCCTTATATTTTTCAATAATATTATTCATATTTTCTTTAGCTTCAGGAATCCATTTAATAAAGGGTGATACATTGCCTGTTTTGTTAAATTGTGGGATGTAAGATTCATATTTAGATAAAAAAGAATTAAAGAGATTATCAAAATCTTCTTTTATATTCCCGGTTTCAACATCGGGAGCAGTAAATAATGTAAGTGTCAAATCTTTTCTAGAGATAGATGTTATTTTTAAGTTAGCGCCTTGAACTCGAAAATTTGAAAGTTTTTGAACATTAATTTCCTGAGAAAACTTTTGAAGCGCATTTAAGAACATTCCAATTAGTTCGATATCGAATTGTTCGTTATTTGTTGCGTTTAATGCCCTGTCTAATGAATTTGGTGCAGTTTCAATTGAAAGAAGAGTTTTTCCGTTAATATCACTAATAATAATACCATAAAGATAATTTTCTATTGAGTCAACATCTGTTATCACTGCTGGGAGGTCTTTAAACTCAATGTCCTCAAATGTTTTTAAAATTTTTTTGTAGAAAATTTCTCCTTTTTCTAACAAATATACAAGTACCTCTTTTTCCACATTTTGCGTATTTAACAATTCTGCTTCTACATATGGATGAATTAAGGCTTCTAAAGTTGATTTTTCAATTTTTAGATGATCTTCAAGTTTCTTTAAACTCATTACTTTTTTTTCATGCAAAATGTGAAAGAGATTGGTGTTCAATTTCACCAAATCAAAATCGAATTTACTTTCCCATTCCAATCCCGATTTTTTTAAAATTTCAACAAAACATTCAATAGTTGAGGGTAAATACTCGAGTTTTATGGAAGTGTAGAATATATCAACTTTTTTATTTTTTAAGGTATTTTTAATTTTATCGAGCTGCGTAGAATCAATGAGATCGATTTTATGTATTAAAAAGAAGAGATGACTTTTAGGTGCTTGTTGAGTTTCAACCTTTAGGGCAAGATCAATTTTTTCCGCTATTATTTTTGGTGCAAACCGGGCATCCAGAACGTTTATTATCACATCACTCTCATTGAAAACATCCAATTTTTCATTGAACCATTTTTCGTTTTCTTGCCCCGCAAGATCAAATACTCCTATATCGTTCAATAATAATTTATATGAATAATTTTCTATTCCATGAGTTGCTTCTAGTGGGTTTTCCAGTAATCTAATTGCTGAATCTCCTTCGAAAAGCCATTTTCTAAGAGTTGATTTTCCAACTTCCATAGGTCCTACTAATACAAATTTTTTTGCCAAATCCATTTCCTCATAAAAATCTTAGATTGATAATTTTTAAAAAGAATTCGTAACGAAAAAGGTTTTCATAACAAAATTATGAAAAAAAATTGCTGGTGTTTGCTTGGATGTCTATGTTTTATGAGCTTCAAAGAATCTATATCTATATAAGTATATTCAATTAGTCGATAATTCTGATTTAATTTCTTAAATTTCTTTATCATAATCACCGAAACGCCCACAATCGAGAGAAGCGGGGCGGCGACGTAAAGCACAATAAGATATTTCCGTTCATGGTCTTTTTCATCCAATGGGTCTGTTCCTTTACTATACTCATCTCCATCTGAAAAACCATCTCCATCGGTGTCGGGATTGAGAGGGTCCGTCCACAGATTGAAAATTTCATGGCCGTCCATTAAACCGTCTCCATCGGTGTCGGGATTTAGTGGATCGGTATTGTATATGAATATTTCTCCCCAATCACGGACATGATCATCGTCGGTGTCTTCTTTATTCGGGTCTGTTCCGTATTCAAATATCTCATCTATATCGGATAAATCATCGCTATCGGAATCGGCTTTATTCGGATCGGTGGAATGGGTGTTAATTTCATCCCAATCGCTTAGTCCATCCATGTCGGAGTCTATGTTGCAGGGATTAGTATGATAGACATTAACTTCGTCCCAATCATTTAAACCATCATCGTCAGTATCTCTTAAATTCGGATTCGTTCCGTGTGTGTATTCATCGATGTTAAGTAGGTTGTCGTTATCGGGATCTTCATCAGCATTTGAATATATTGGGTTAAGATCATATTGAATTTCCCAACCGTCGGGCATTAGGTCTCCATCGCTATCCCAATTATTCGGATCGCATCCATTTAATATTTCATCCCAATCACTAAGTCCATCATCATCGGTATCATTGTTGATGGGATTGGTATCATAAATTTCAATTTCATCCCAATCACTAAGTCCATCGCTATCTGTATCGTTGTTATTCGGATTGCAATTATAGTAAATATCGAGATAATCATTTAATCCATCTCCATCGCTAT
>JAUWPK010000243.1 GCA_030611625.1 Promethearchaeum sp.
AATACAGACGAATATTTAGTACAAGCGATAGTTGACCAAGATCTAAGATTTCCTCGTACCCAAAGTTCATTAATTCTTTTTGAACTTCCAGATGCTCAACAAATTTTTAAACAAGAAGGAAAAGTAAATTATGTTCATGCCACTCTTAAAAATCAAGAGTTGGTTTACGACACTAGAGATAACGCAAAAACCTTAGAAAATTTACGAGAAATTGCAGAAAAAATCCAGATCGAAATTGGTTTTGATTATTTAGTTGCCTTACCAAAAATGGATCAGATGGCATCTAGCGAATTACAAACTATGATGATGGACATGACTTTCTCGTTTATTACATTCTTCAGCATGCTTATAACAGGAATTTTAATCAATTCAATACTTTCTGCATCAGTAGAAGAAAGAGTCAGGGAGTTTGGAGTTCTCCGTGTTTTAGGTAGTAAGAAAAGTTTTACTTTTAAAATGGTTTTAGTTTCAGGCTTTATAATGGCAGTAATTGGGACAGTTATTGGAACAGCTATTGCATCATTTGCAGGTCCTCCATTACTAAATTTACTTTTCAATGATCTGGAAATTATCGACACGGGATATTTTGTAATTAATTTTCTTATACTACCAAAAACAATATTTCGCTCTCTTCTAATCGGAATAGTTATTACAACTGTGATATCTATAATTCCAGCTAGGAATGCAGGAAAAGTAATAATTGCAAATGCTATAGATCCTGCAAGGAAAACCAATATCGAAGAATATAAATTAAAAAAAGAAGGTTCTGCAAATATTAAAGTGATATTAGTTGGAATAGCGTTAGCTATAGTTGGAGCTTTTATCTTTTTAATTCTTCCTCGACTTTTATCGGGCGGTAGCGGAACCAATATTACTAACTATGTATTAGTAGGATTACTTTTAGCAGTCTTAATGGGATTGGTTTTTGTTTCTATTGGATTAGTACCAGTATTTGAGGCTATAATCGCTCAATTTCTAAAACCATTTATAAGAAAATATTATCCAATCTATAAAATTAATTTGTACAGATATAGAAGAAGAAATTATGGAAATATTGTGATGTTTGCTCTAACATTTTCCTTCATATTTTTTATATCTTCAGTACTTGAAATGGATTCTGCAAATAGTGCAGTCTTTTTCGAATTTCAATACGGTTCCGATCTAATTATAAGTAACACAGGAAATCGTCAAGCAGATAATGCAGTAGATTATAAATTATTAGAAGATTTGAATCAAATGCCCGGCATTAAAACTACTAGTGGAATGATGATGAATTCATTGGATATTACAAAACTCTTTTCCATGATATTTAGGGCTGGAGAAGAGGGAATAGGGGCTTTTGATATGGATGCACTTTTCGGTACGATACCAAAGCTTGGGACATTTGCAGGAGACATGGGAGATTATAATAATTTTTATTCCAGCTTATTAGCAATTGATGAGAATTACTACGATGTTGTTGATCGAAACCTAATATTATGGGATTCAGAAACAGAGAGCTCTGATGAAAGCATTGAAACATTACTCAATACCGAAAACTCATGTATTATATCCAAAGTTCTAGCAGAACATCTAGGAGTTTATGAATTACCAGCTGAGATTCGACTTAGCACATTTGATAAAGAACTTGAAGACAACCCCAATGAACAAAATTACAATAGCATAGACCAAGTAATGAATATAAGTGTTTTAACTGTTGTTGGGGTTTCAACAGGACTTCCAGGAATGAATTTCTTTAAAAGTTCAGAATTGAGTCTTTACATGGGACCAGGAGTTTTAGTGAATATGCAAGACTATTCTGATATTATGAATTGGGGGAATCCAAACGAACCAGACACAGTCATTGATAAAATTTTACTAAATTTAGTTGATAACTCTTATAAAAATGTAGTTGAGATGAAATCTTACTTAGAAAATTATTTTGAAGACGAATATAGCTTTATAATTGACGATGCGGTTTCAAAAATTACACAAATTCAAGATATGAATCGAACCTCGTCAGTCGTCATGGAAGTGATTCTTTTCTTTAGTGTTCTCGTCAGTTTATTTGGACTTTTGGTCTCAATGTATAGCACACTGCTCGAAAGGATGTTTGAGATAGGTATCTTGCGTGCAATGGGCTTAAGACCGATAGACGTGCGATATATGCTAATGGCTGAGAGTTTCACAGTAATGATGTCTTCAGGTACCCTCGGTGCGATAGTAGGTTGGTTTATAGCATATCTCCTGCAAATTAATGTGAGTGCCTTAACCGAGATCCCAATTGTTTCTGCTATCAATGTAGGGACGCTTATATCAACATATCTTATTTCAATAGGTATTAGTGTTATAGGTATGATAATTATTACCCGAAAAGTCGAGAAAATGAGTATAATTGATGTGTTAAGAAGCACATTTTAATAATATTTTTTTATCTTCTTTTTGTAAAATGTTGTGTTAGTTTTCGTTCCATTATTGAATAATGAAAATATAAACGATTTTTCCAATAGACTTCTAAAGAATTATCAAAGGGATCGATTAAAGCATATGAATACTTGAATTCTTTCTGATCTTTTCCACCCAATCTGATTAATTTATCTATACAAACAACCAATCCGTTATCTGTTTGAAGATAATTTGAAAAATGAAAATGACCAAATAATAGGAGGCTGGGTTTTATAGATTCAAAATGTTTCTTCACCATTAAAGAACCGGTTTGAGTCAATCTTTTATGTGTTTCATAATGTAATGTATCATCTAGTAGATTCAATCCAGGCCTATGAGAAAAAATAAAATCTATATGATCAGAAGAATCATAAGAATAAAGTGGGTTTTCATCGGTTTCTTCCCCAGGATAATGATAATCGATGGGTACTACTTTATAATTATTCATAATAAATGGTTTTTGTTCTTCCATCAACCATATATTTGGAGCGCGCCAATAAGACTCGGTAACAGTTAAATCCTCATTTCCTCTGAGATGATAAATCGGGATAGGTAATTTTTCAAAATAAGCCAGATCAGTCCATTCGTCTCGTATTTGAGTTCCTTGTGTCGGATCATAATTTCTACCTGACCAAAAATCTCCTAAATGAACAGCAAAATCAATGTTTTGTTCTTTAATTATCAAATTAATAAAATCAACCATATTTTCAATTTTAGCGTGGACATCCGAAAAAATTAAAATCTTACCGAAATTTGCCATCTTTTTTCTGCGATATTTGTTTGTATTTTTTCTAATTAATGCTTCTACAAAAATATGATCTGTGTATGATCGAGGTGATAATTAGATATCAACTCAATTATTAAGAATTATCCAAATTCATGATATTAGAGAATATGGGTGTGTGTTAAATGGTAACAAATATAAATAACTCGCGAAGTCGTATTTATATTTCGCAACGGCAGTTGAATGATCAGAGGGATATATCACAGATTGAAAACGAATTGAAGAATGGGCAGATTTTATTCTTAAAAACGAGTCAATTTTTTGAGCAATACCAAGATGAAGTCATAAAATTGAAAAGTGCTATTGATCAACTTAAAAAAATATGTTTAAGTTTTGGTGGATCAATTGGCCGAATAGGTCCCGATCTTCTGGTATTAACTCCTAACGAAAAAATTAAGCTGTATTAAAATAGATAAATATCAATTGTTTATCATTATCTTGTTTAATTGATTTTTATCCATATCTAATTTTATTTCTCCCTTTTCAAATTTTGAGATTATGCTTCCAAAATGGAGTTGAGCATAAGCAGCTGCAAAAAATGCGTTCTAACCTTGAGCTTATTTTTTGGAGAGAATTTCATTTATCTCTGTAATAAAAATATAGAAATCGTCAATATGATTTGTTGCATTATAAAAAACTAGTTTATCATTTTCATCACCATAAGGATGAACTAGTAAATTTCTGAATCGTTTCATTTCTTTATATATTTCGATTTTTTTCATATATGGCTGAATTTTATTAAAAACATCATCCTCCTCTACGGAGTAATTTAGAATTGAGATTTTGATAGGTTTTTTTGATTTTCTGCAATTATTATATTCCAATTGTCAATGTTTAGTTGAATTCTTTTCATTAAAAATATTTAAACGTATTAAATAAAAAGTATTCACTATTCATGAATTATAAGGATTGATTTAAGATATCAAAAAGTCCAACATTATAATCCACAGGAGAAATTCCAAAATGAAAATAACCAGCGTTGAAATTTATAAAATGGATATGAAATTATCCTATATCTGTGCTGTATCCCTCGGTTCCATCCCATCTGCTGAAAATATTCTGATCAAAATTAATACTGACACGGAAATCTATGGATGGGGAGAAGGAAGCCCCTATTCCTTTATTACGGGAGAAATTCAAGCCACTTGTATTGAAGCAGCTAAATTTTTAGGAAAATTATTGATAGAAAAGGATCCCACAGCAATTGAAGAAAACCTTACTCTAATCAAAAGATATCTTCCCACCCATCCCTCGGTGAGATCTGCTTATGATATGGCCATGTGGGATCTTTTAGGTAAAGAATGTAAACAACCCGTATATAAATTATTGGGAGGTAAAAATCGACAGTTAAGGACCGATCAAACTATGGGGCACGAAAATTCTGTTGAAGATGTCCAAAAATTAGCGCAAAAATTTCTTGATCAAGGCTTTAATGAGATTAAAATGAAAACAGGAAGACCGGGTAAAAAGGATTTTAACCATGTAAAAGCGGTCAGAGATTTGGTTGGGGAAGAAGTTCACCTAAAGGTCGATTCAAACCAAGGATGGGATCTCGCAGAATCTTTGAAGAATGCTCGCCTAATGGAATCGCTTGATTTGATGTATTTTGAACAACCATTACCTGCATGGAACTTAGGGGATATGGTAAGACTTAGAGAAAAAATTAATATACCAATTTGTGCTGACGAATCCGTGTTCGATGAGATCGATGCTTTTAAGATTTGTAAACTAGGAGCTGCAGATTATTTGAATATAAAGTTAGGCAAGTCTGGCGGAATCCATACGGGATTGAAAATCAATGCAATTGCAGAGTCATACGGTGCAAAATGTATGATTGGATGCTTCACTGAAAGTCGATTAGGGTTAACAGCGGCAGTTCATCTTGCCCTGGCGCGTCCAAATATTGTCTTCCTTGACCTTGATTCTGCTTTGATTCTTGGTGAAGATCCAATAATTGGAGGGATGAAATATGGAGAAAAAAATAAAAGCCTTATCACCGTTGGAGAGAAACCTGGATTGGGAGTAGATTTAAAAGAAGAATATCTCCAAAAATGGAAAAGTTTCAAAGTAGAGTAATAATAAATAAAAAGTATTCATAATTGATGAATAATAATGATTGATTTAAGATATCAAAAAGTCCAACATACCCGTGAAGAATTAATAAAACATCTAAATTCTTATGAGTTAAAACCAAGATTTTCTGTCGGAATCTGGTATTTCTCTCCTGGAGGAGGGCGTTTTCATGATCGCTTTGTACCTGAAATGACAATTGAAGAAAGAATTAATCTTTTATCTGAAATGAAAAGTTTAGGAATAGATGGAGTAGAAGCACATTATCCTAATGAAATCAATGAAGAGAACGTGCATTTATATAAAAATCTTGAAAAAGAGACAGGAATTAAAGTTGTTGGAATTCCTTTTGCACATTTTTATGATAAGCAATTTGAATTTGGAGCACTATCTAATCCAAAAGCTGAAATTCGGCAAAACGCAATAGATATCGCAATTGGGGCAATGGAGCTTGCAAAAGAAATCGGAACACAAAATGTTATTAGTTGGCCTGGGATGGACGGCTATACTTATGATATTGGAAGCATTTATCCTTGGATGTGGGAGTTTTTTGATTCATCAATGTCAAAGGTTATTGATGCCGTTCCCTGTGTGAGAGTTGCACTAGAACCAAAACCTTACGAACCCGCT
>JAUWPK010000001.1 GCA_030611625.1 Promethearchaeum sp.
GTAGCGAAATCGATTTATTAAAGCCAGAATTGATTCTAACTTATGGACAGGATGTTTTTAAATATTTTCATCTACATGATTTAATACCAATTAAAGTGTTTCAATTACCTAACACTTGGTTCGGAGCAAGTCTTGTTCAAAAAAACATTGGCGTGATATGTTGGATGTTAAAAAAAATAACCTGGATTTAATAATAGAGAAAATTAAGCAAGATTACAAAGAAGAAGGGTTAATTTTTTAGAGTTTAGGTTTTCTTAAATCGATTTTTTTATTACCTTGTTTAAAATAATTAATAATCCCAATCATGAATCCAATAGTTAAACTTAACAACTCATAAATAAATAGATTAATAGAAAAGATCAGTAAGGATTCTTGAAAATTGGGTGTTGGTTGAGAAAGTATCAAAGCCACAGTTGTTATTGAAATTGTAGATAACAAACCTCCTAAGATCCCAACTAAAAGGACAATTTTCCATATTTTTTGTGATTTTTCTCTATGAATTATTGCCCATAATAATCCAAATATTGCACCAAATATAATATCGATATCTCCAGGAACAAATAACATGAAAGGTGTAATTGGAAATAATAATAAAGAAAGGATGTCAAAAATTAAAATTCCTGATAAGATATTATGGTCTTTAATGTATGAATATACTTCTTGTAATGTAATCATTAAAAATCTTCTCAAAATTATTAATAAAATTGTATTTTTTAATATATTTTAATAAAAATAAAAAAATATTTGAATTTAGAGTATTTTTTGTAAAGGAACTTCATGAATTAAATTCATATTTGTTTCAGTATCAAAAATATGTGCTTCTTCTAAAGGAAAACTTATATAAGCAGTATCGCCCATATTTGCTGAATAAAACCCTGGACTTATTGCCATCGCAGATATTTTTCCAGAAAATTCAAAACTGATCACGGTTTGTGCCCCTAAATATTCAACAACATTAATAGTAACTTTATATGCTCCTTCATGTGGTTCGGATGTGATTTTTGTATGTTCTGGTCTAAATCCAAAAATAAGCTTTTCACTGCTTGCTTTTGAAGATTTTTCATCAAAAATTTCTGTTAATTTTTGGATATTATCACCGAATTTCAAAGTTTTTCCGTCCTTAACACACTCAATAAAATTCATTGTCGGTGATCCAATAAATCCTGCAACAAATTTATTTCTTGGGGTATTATATACTTCAGAAGGAGTTCCAACTTGTTGAATATATCCATCATTTAAAATTGTAATCCTATCGGCCATACTCATAGCTTCTACTTGGTCATGTGTTACATAAACAAGAGTGGTTTTAAGTCTTTTTTGCAATTTTATGATTTCTCCTCGCATTTGGGACCTTAATTTTGCATCTAAATTACTTAACGGCTCATCAAAAAGGAATACCGAAGGATCTCTAACAATACACCTTCCTAAAGCTACACGTTGTCGTTGACCGCCGCTTAATTCTTTTGGTTTTCGTTCTAATAAATCTGAAATATCAAGAATATTAGCTGCTTTTTGAACCATCTCTTCAATATATTCAGGGTCCTTCTTTGCTAATCTTAAAGCAAAACTCATATTTTTTCTTACATCCATGTGTGGATATAATGCATAACTCTGGAATACCATTGCCAAATTTCGTTCTTTCGGCGGTAATTCTGTAACATCTGCATCCCCAAACATGATTTTTCCATCTGTAACAAGTTCTAACCCTGCAATTATATTCAAACAAGTAGATTTTCCACATCCACTAGGTCCTACTAAGACCATAAATTCTTTATCTTGAATATTTAAATCCAAATCTTTCAATACATGAACATTTGGAGCAAATATCTTATTTACTTTTTCTAATTTTACAGATACCATTGAATTAACCTCTTTTTTTTTTCATCCTTTTACTGCTCCGCTAGTAATACCTTTTATAATCTGTTTTTGGAAAATGAGAACGATTATTACAAGTGGAACAGTAGAAATTGCTGTTGCCGCCATTAATACAAGATCAGTATCCCAATCTGCTTGTAAACTTAATGGGTTCTGAACAAATCGTAAAATTGCACGAGGAACCGTGTGATTTTCATCAGAAGTTAACCAGATCTGAGCAAATAATAATTCGTTCCAAGCAGCAATGAATACTAAGATGAAACATGTGAATAACCCTGGAATTGCTAAAGGTAAAATTACCTTACTAAAAATTTGGAAATTTGATGCTCCATCAACTTTTGCAGCTTTCCATAAATCTTCTGGAATTTCTTCAAAAAATGACCTTAAAACAAATGTTGCTAAAGGCAAATTAAAAGCTGTATAAGGTAATACTAACCCAAGAAGATTATCAGTTAAATCAAGAAAAGGTATAATACCAGAAATTGTTTTAACTTGAATGAAATATGGTATTACAATAATTAATGCTGGCATACTAGTCATGGTAAATATTGTTAAAACTGCTAGATTTTTCGCTGGAAACTCAAATTTTGCAAGAGCATACCCGGTTAAGGAACCTACAATTAAAACAACAATTCCTGTAGTACCTGCAAGAATGAAACCGTTTAACAAGGCTCTTGAAAATGATACTCCATATAGATCGGATTGTCCTAAAACAACTTGAAATCCTTCAAGAGAAGGAAATTTTGGAAACATTTCAAAAGATGTCTGAGCAATAAATGGATTTCTAAAAGCCCGAATTACAATCCAAATAAAAGGAAGAGCACAAAAGATACACATCGAAATAATTAATATCACGAAAATTACTTTATTGATTTTCCTTTTCCTTTTATAATTCCGAATCATTGAAGGTGAAATTGTCTTTAATATGGGTGATACACTAATTTTTTTAATTTTATCTATTTCCTTTATTTCTTTATCTTTGCTTTTACTAAATTTTTCCTTTAAATCTATTTTACGCTGTGTTTTTAATGCATCTTCATGTATTTCACTGGGAGTTTGATCGATTTTTAGCTGGATTTTTAACTTTTTTTCAATTTTTTTCTCTGATTTTTTTCCGGATTTGCGTGAAGTTAATTTTGTGATTAAAATGGCAAATATAATAATGAGAATGAATTCTAATATTGCTACAGTCGAGGAAAGTCCAAATTTTTGAGATCGTGACCAGAAATCAACTGCTTGCATTGTCATAGATTTCACACTGTCATCACGGAAAATGACAACTGCGTCGTACACACGAATTGCATCCATCATACGAAAAACCAAAGCTATCCCAACTCCGGGCTTAATCATTGGCCATGTTATTTTAGAGAATTTTTGCCATCCATTAGCTCCTGCAATATCTGCTGCTTTATATAGATCCTCTGGAACAACTTGAAGTGCAGCAAGGATCAACAGGCTAAAGAATGGGGTAGTTTTCCAAACATCAATGAAAATACACGAAATCATAGTAAATGAAATATCAATATGAGTAATAAACGGCGCAAAAGGGATAAAAGCGGGTAGAGAAAATAAAGTTAATGCATCAGCTCCAAAAAAACTAATTTCACGCAATCCAAATAAGCCTAAAATTGAATTAAAAACCCCGTATTCGCTTAATGGTGATAAAAACTCATAACGAAAAATTGTTGCTGAGGCAATAGTCGGTAAAGCCCATGGGATTAATAAAGTAGCCCGAGCTAAGCCCCTCCCTTTAAAATCCTTATTTAATAATAAAGCAAATATTAATCCTAAACCAAATTCGAGTAAAACCGCAGATACTGCAAAGAAAAGAGTTTGATATGTATATTGCCAAAAGTGTCGACCATTAATTCCTCCATATGTAAGTAATTCATGATAATTCAGCAAAGTTACTTTTGATCCAAAATAACCTGTTATTCCTGAACTATCTGTAAAACTAATTAGAATTCCAATAACTAAAGGAACCAAGATTCCAAATATAAATACTAATACAGCAGGGATCATTATCTTAAGAGCAAACTTAGTTTCACTGTTTAAAGAAGTTTTTTTCTTCTTCTCATTTAAAATTTGATTTTCAGGTAGTTTTAAATCAAAATCATACATTTTTTATTCCACCAATATTTTTAATAAAAAAAAAAAAAAAAATCAATACATTCACATATTCTTTAATGTCTCTTCTTAAAGATAGCTATTAAAGCAACTGTTGAAACAAAAGCGGCAATAATAAATGGCAAACTAAAACCTGGAATTGATGTTGGACCTCCAGCAATAATTTCATTAATTGCTGCATCCATTTCACCAAGACCAAGTTCTGGAGTTTTTAATCCACTTATAATATCATTAAATTTATCAGCAATTTCTACAGACATTGTTGAATATTGTGGATGAACTGGTCGTGCCAAAGTTAAATCTGCAGCTGCTTTAAAATTTGAAACCCATTCAAATCCTGTTGGTAAGTCCGCAAATACTGATTTTAAAGCTGGAAAATTAGAACAAACAGTTAATTCTGCTTCTTGAGCTTCTTTTTCACCCAAAAATCGAATTAAACTCATTGCCTCTTCTTTATGGGTCCCCGATGTTGGAACTGCTAAAACTGCTCCACCAACGATAGCAGATTTCTCATCGTCAGCACCTGTATGGGTTGGCATTGCAGTGACACCAAATTGGATATAATTTCCACTACCATCAGTTGCATTTAATAAAGCATTGCCTTCAGATAAGCCATAAGCAAAAGGCCATTGTCGCATGAAAATCGCATTTCCTGCTAACCACATTCCCACGGATGATCCTTCGTCATGGACTAATCCTTCTCGAGGAATAATATAATCTGTTCCTTGTACTCCTGTATATCGAGGTGCAACTAAACTAGCAAGGAATTCCATAGCTTCTACCGCTTCTGTGTTATTCAAGTTTGAGTTTCCATCTTCATCAAAAATGCTTGTAACTCCGTTAGAGCCTATCCATTCAATAAAATTACAAACTCCACCTTCATACGCATCAAATTGGCCAATTAATCCAACTAAATCTGAATTTAATGCTTGTTCGGATGTATTAGCTAAAATTGTATTTGTATTATCCTTAAATTCATCCCAAGTGTCAAAATCGGCAATGGTAAAACCATTTCTTTCAATTATGTCTTTACGATAAAACATAACTCCCAGATTCATAAAATAAGGATATGCCCAAACTTTTCCATCATATGTACATGAATCGACCATTGCTCCGAAATATGCATCCATTTCATTTTCTTCAAGATCATCGGTTAAATCTTCAATCCACCCATTTTCTGCAAATTGTGCTGTCCATACGGTATCAAGGCCGATAACATCACAATCAGTAGATTCCGCAGCCATCTTTGTTGTTAAATATGTTAATTGATCTTCCGCATTTGTCCCTGATGAAATCACTTCTACAGCTGAAACACCATCTTCTGCTGCAACAAACTCATCCATAACATCTTCTACACCTGGTAATTGCTGATCTGTAACAATAATTTTCAAAGTGACTCCTTGAGCTTTAACAGGGGTAACGAAAAAGGCACTCATAGGTATAACAGCCATTAAGAATATGAGTATCCCACATAAAACTTTTTTTCCCTTCATTTTTATCACGTTTTTTAGCTAGATATATTGAATGTTTAAAATTTGACAAAAAAGTTATGTATTTTTATTTTTTTCTCTATATAAATATCAAATTTTAAATTTTTCAACTAGCAATTATTTTTTGTCAAAAGCGTATATAAAACTTGCGATTTGTAATAACAATATTGTTTAGATAATAACATTAATTAATTGTAATTTTTTGACCAAAAATGTTTTTTCAAATAGATTTATAAAATCCTTTTTATAAATAAAAAATAATTTTTGTAAGAATAAAAAAATAGTAAATTTATTTAAAGAAAGAACAATGGTCGCGATATTATGCAAAACTTAAGTTTTGATGCAGTTATCTTCGATTTAGATGGTGTTATTACGCAAACTGCAGATTTACATAGTTTTGCATGGAAAACTATGTTCGATAAATTTTTATTAGAAAGAAAAAAAAGAAATCTGGAAAATCTGAAAGAATTTACTTATGAAAATGACTATCTACCATATGTTGATGGTAAACCGAGGTATAAAGGAGTAAAATCTTTTTTAAATTCTAGAAATATTTCTATTCCATTTGGGGATCCATCTGATTCGCCTGAAGAAATAACAATATGTGGTTTAGGAAATAAAAAAAATATTATTATAAATGCATTGATTAGAGAAAAGGGCGTAAATGTCTATTCTAGTACAATTAATTTGATAAAAGAATTAAAGGATAGTGGGATTAAGATTGGAGTTGCTTCATCAAGCAAAAATTGTAAAATTGTTCTGGATAGCGTAGGAATTAATACTTTATTTGAAACTAGAGTTGATGGAGTAATTTCTGCTAAATTAGGTTTGAAAGGAAAACCAGAACCTGATATATTCAAAACTGCTTGTGATAATCTTAATACATCCTATAATCGGTGTGTTGTAGTAGAAGATGCGGTATCCGGAGTTCAAGCAGGGGCTAAAGGAAATTTTGGTTTAGTAATCGGAATTGCTCGTGCAGAAAATAATCAAGAATTACTAAAAAATGGTGCTGACATCGTAGTAAATGATCTCAGCGAAATCTCGATTGGAACCATTAATAATTGGTTTAAAGAAGGTCTTTTAAATGATCAATGGGTCTTAAGTTATAATAATTTTTCAAAAGAGCAAGAATCAGCCCGGGAGTCCCTTTGTACAATTGGAAATGGATATTTTGGGACAAGAGGCTCATTTGAAGAATCAGAATTCAATGAAATCAATTATCCTGGTACATATATTGCAGGAATTTATAATCGTGTGGAATCCATTATTTCAGATAGAAAAATTAAGAACGAGGATTTTGTAAATTGTCCAAATTGGACGTTTATAACTTTTAGAATTGGTAATGATGACTGGGTTGAAATAAATTCAAAAAATATTTTAGAATTTCATCGAGAATTAAACTTAAAAAAAGGCATATTATTCCGAACAATGAAAATAAGAGATACGAAAGGACGTATTACATTAATCAAGAGTGAAAGATTTGCGAGTATGGATAACCCCAATATTGCTTGTTTAAAATATAAAATTATTCCAATTAATTATTCCGAAGAAATAACATTTAAATCAGGATTAATTGGGGATATAATAAATACAGGAGTAAAACGCTATCAATCACTTACATCTAAACATTTAGAACCAATTTCTAAAGGACATAAAAATTATTCTACACATCTTATTACTCAAACAAGTCAATCTAAAATAAAAATGGCTGAAGTTGCCTCCTTGAAAGTTTATCGGAATGATATTAAACAAAAAATAAATTTTATATATTTTCTTTCTTCAAATTCAATTTATTCCGCTTTTAGTATTAATGCACATTTAGGAGAATCTATATGTATTGAGAAAATTGTGAGTATATTATCTTCAAAGGATGAAAAAACTTCAGACTTACTACAAAAAGGAAGAGATCTTATAGAAAATAATAATAATATTGACAATCTTGAGAGTTCTCATATAAAAGCTTGGGAAGAGATTTGGAAGAAAATTGATGTTCAAATAATGGGAAATAGACATGTTCAGAAACTAATTCGATTAAATTTATATCATTTAATGATAACTGCATCTCCACATAATAAAAAGCTTGATGTTGGAATACCTGCCAGAGGTTTACATGGAGAAAGTTATCGAGGCCATATTTTTTGGGATGAACTATTCATATTACCCTTTTATGATATTCATTTTCCTGATATTGCAAAATCTCTATTAATGTATAGATATCGTAGATTAAATAGCGCAAAGCAGTATTCAAGGGAAAATGGTTATAAAGGAGCAATGTTTCCTTGGCAAAGTGCCAGTACTGGTCAAGAAGAGACTCAACAACTACACCTTAATCCAATTTCAGGTAAATGGGGAAATGACTTTAGTTCCCTACAAAGACATGTTTCTTTAGCAATATGCTATAATATTTGGTATTACTATTGGATAACTGAAGATATTGAATTTTTGGAAAAATTTGGAGCAGAGTTATATCTTGAAATATGTCGATTTTGGGGATCGATTTCAGAATTAAATCCTAAAACTAATCGGTATGAGATTCAAAAAGTTGTTGGTCCGGATGAATTTCATGAAAAATATACAAATTCAAAGTATGGAGGATTAAAGGATAATTCTTATACTAATTTTATGGTTACTTGGGCAATTAATAAAGCGTTTAAACTGATTGAAGTTCTTTCTCCAACTATTATAGAAAGAATTATGGAAAAAATAGGTCTTTCAAATACTGAATTAATGAAATGGAAAGATATGCAAAGAAAAATGAATGTTATAATCTCTAAGGAAGGGATTATTTCACAATTTGATAAATATTTTGATTTAGATGAATTAGATTGGGATTTTTATCAAAAAAAATATAAAAACACTCACAGAATGGATCGTATTTTAAAATCCGAAGGGAAATCTCCTGATTATTATAAAGTCTCAAAGCAAGCAGATACATTAATGATTTTCTATTTACTCGATCTGAAAGAGATAAAAGAAATATTTGAACAATTGGGATATATTTATAATAAAGATATGTTGAAAAAGAATTTCGATTATTATTATAAACGTACATCTCATGGATCTACATTAAGTCCGTTAGTTCATTCATACTTAGCTGAATTACTTGAATATGAAGATTTAAGTTATAAATTATTTTTATATTCCTTGGAAAGTGATTATAATGATATTCAAAATGGATCTACTGGCGAAGGAATACATACAGGAGTAATGGCCGGGTCTATATTATTAAGTTTATTCTCATATGTTGGTTTAAAAATGAGTTCTGATAATATACAAATTAATCCTAGATTACCTAAGACATGGCATAAAATAAAATTTAATCTCTCTTTCAAAAAAGATCAATATTATTTTGAAATTACTGCTACTTCAATAAAAGTTAAAATTAAAAATTTTAGTCAAAAAACCATAAAAATTTCAATTTTGAATAATCAAATCTCCATTAATCCAGAAAAAACAGAATGGGTGGAATATATCTTACAATAATTCATAAAAAAGAATAAAAAAGTGAAAAAGAAAATGTTGGGTGATATTTTATTAGTTACTGAAAAGCATAAAAAAATAGCTGCTCTAATTGTAGATTTTTCTTTAAAATTAAAGAAGAAAAAACTAACTATAGCAATTGGAGGTGAATCTGGCTCAGGTAAAAGTGAAGTCGGTCATATGATCGGTAAGTATTTTAAAGTCATGGGGACTTTGGCAAAAATTTTACATACAGATGATTATTATCTATTACCTCCAAAAAAAAGAAAAATATGGAGAAAAAAAGAAGGAATTGATAAGATTGGAGTTTCTGAATATGATTGGCCTGAAATAAATAATACAATTTGTAAATTTAGAGAAAATAAGGAATGTATTATGCCTTGTATTGATTTACTAACAGATCAAGTAGACCAATTACATACAAATTTTGATGGAATTGAAGTTTTAATTTTAGAAGGATTATATTCACTTAAAGCAGATGCTGACATCAGAGGGTTCATAGATTTAACTTACCATGATACAAAAGAAGCTCAAATAATTAGGGGAAAAGAACCCCAAACTGGCTTTAGATTAGAAGTTCTAAAAAGAGAACATGAAGTTGTTCAATCCCTAAAACCACTGGCGAATATTATCATTACAAAAGAATTTGATATGATAAACCTAATGAATTAATTATGGAAATGAAGAAATCTCTGAAAATTGAAAATTAAGAGCGATGTGGATGTGTATGTTTTATTCCAATTTTTGAGTTATTACCCATTGACTTTGGAAATTTTCGCCTAATCAATTCAATGTTATTAGTTGGACATGTATTTACACAAAGGCCACAGCCATAACAATCTTCAGGATTATAAGATAGTTTTCCATTAATCATTATTCTGCTCCCAAAATAGCATCTACTGGCACAAATTCCACAATTTATGCATTTATCTGGAGTTTGATTTTGAGTAATAAAAACAGATTTAGCAATGATTGGTGCTACCGGTTTGGTTAAGCAGATTGAATGCATTTTTATTCGTTTATCAATTTTCTTTAATATTATTGAAATTTGAATTTGATTATTATTTGAATTCTTTAAAAGATTCTCTTCAATTATTCTTTTTTTAATTTTGAGAGTTCTTATCAGCTGCTGATGTAATTCTTTTTCTTTCTTCCATTTTATAAAAGGTTCTAATACTTCACAACAACAAGGACAGCAATTACAGATAACATATGCGTAATTCGGACTTGGCATATAAATGACTTGGTGGACTAAACCAATCTCCTCACATTTCTTGAATAAGTTGTATAGAAGTTCTTCTTTTTTGATCAAATCTACTCGAGGTTCTTTTTGAGATATTTGATCGATTGATTCAGGAAGTGAAAGGGTTAAACATGTTCTAAGTGGCGCGCTTATCTTGCACGGATCACCTTGTTCTTTAGTATATTTCCTGCAAAAACATTCTGCTACATTAACATTCAGTTTTGATCTGATTGTCAAATTCAGAATTTCTTCATTGGGTAGGATAACCATTTCTCCTTTTTTCAAGAGATATTTGTTAATTGGATTTTTCCTTTCTTGCGGTATTTTGTTTTTTTTAAATTTTATTCTGGTTTTCCATGTTCTTTTCTTAGGATCTGTTTCCAAATTTTGTTCAAAGGGAATTACAATACCGCCGAACTTTCCATGAATAAATTTCATGAAGTATGAGTGAAAATTGGGCATCAGATGCTTATCAATAAACCATACAAAACTGAGAATTCCTACTTCAAATAATCCCCAAATTGTTGTTCCTATCAAAGCCAACCTGATTCGACCTATGGATCTACTTTTATATTGTTGTTGATGCATTTTTGAATCAAAATTTTTGTTCATACGAAGGCTTTCCTCTTAGGAAGATTTATTAAGTTAAAGTCAAATACAAATCAAATTAACTTAAATTGTGTTTCTTTTACCTAATAAAATATCTTACTTAGGTATTTTGGCTTTATCACAATTTCATAGCAATACTTTTTAAATTATTTATGTTAAAAACACTTGGAAAAAATTGTGAAAATTGATGAGTATTTCAAAGCAAATACTGGAAGCAAAGAAATTTTTTAAAGAATATAAACTCGATCTCTGCATCCAGACTCTAAATTCTATAAAAATGGAGAAAATTGAAGATTTGGAAGATAATCTTCAATTAATTTTTTATAATCTTAAAGGAAATGCTTTAATTGCAAAAGAAAATTATGAAGAAGCATTATTTTTTGCCGAGAAATCTTATCTGGTATCCAATAAAATCGAAAATTGCTTAGAGAAGGTTGATTCATTCCTTTTAATGGCGAATGTTTTAATGAAATTAAATAAATTTGACCGAAGCTCTGAATTTTTACAGGAAGCAAATCTTTTAATTAGAATTCTACCTCAATACTCCATTACGGGAAAAAAAGGTAGTAGGGCTTTCTTATTAAGAATCAAAGCAGGAATAAACTATGGTATAGGTGAAATTTCTGAAAATGTAGATATTTTTGATGAAATGATTCATATATACAAAGATCTTAATGACTTAATAAAATTAGCTGATGCATATTCCCTTATAAGTTCACATTATTATTATTTGGGAGAATTAGATAAATCCTTTGACTATATAAAAGAAGCCGATGAAATTTTCTCAAAGGTAGACATTCCTCCTATGTTGAAGAAAATGGAAATTGGGAATTATATTATGTTTGGTGCAGTTTACGAGCAAAAAGGAATGATGATTGAAGCTTTAGAATATACGGAAAAAGCATTACACCTTGCCAAGAAATTTAATATAAAATATCAAATATCAACTGCAATTAATAATTTGGCCTGTTTTTATCAAGGATTTGCAAACTGGGATAAATCTATTGAATATTTTAAAATAGCTTTGGAAATTGCCGAAAAATCTGGAGATAATTCAGAAATTGCCGAAATTTTAGAAGGGATGATAAGATCATATTTGAACAAAGAAGATATAATATCTGCCAAATCATCTTTTGAAAGAATGACACAAATTAATAAAAAAGAAAGCAATAGAAGGATTGATCAGCTTTGCAGATATTGCAATGCACTTATTTTAAGAAAAAACACAAGAACCCGTGATCTCGGGATTGCTCAAAAACTTCTAAACGATATCACGGAAGAAGAGATAAATTACAGTGAGGTTACTATCGGAGCCATGGTAAATCTAAGTGAAATGCTTTTATTTGAGTTTGAAGAATCCAAGGATCCAGAAATACTAAAAGAATTAGGGCCTTTAATAGAAAATCTTTATAAAACTGCAGAATCTCAACATTCATTCTTGGTTATGGTGGAAACTCTATTGTTAAAATCAAAATTAGCATTAATATCTTTAAAATTAGATGAAGCCAGACAATTTTTAAACCAAGGGCAATTAATTGCCGAAAAATATGGATTAAACCATTTGGCAATGAAAATATCTAACGAAAACGATGATCTGATTAAAAATTTAGAAATCTGGAAAACTATGCAGATAGAAAAAGCCTCTTATAGTCGAATATTAAAAAGAACAAATATCAACCACCAAATTAATTCAATGCTTGGAAAAACGAATTCTAAATTCATATTACCAAAAATTAATGATGAAGATCCCGTTCTTATCATGATCTTAAGTGATAGTGGAATACCCATTTTTACAAAAATTTTTAAAGAAGAATGGAGTGTAAATGAAGCCTTATTTGCTGGTTTCTTATCTGCCTTTAATAGTTTCAGTGATGAAATATTTTCTAAGGGATTTGATAGGGCTGTATTTGGTGATTATGCGATTTTGATGAGATCCCTAAGCCCTTTCATGATTTCATATATATTTAAGGGGCAATCTTACCTAGCAAAACAGAAATTTTCTAAATTCTCAGAAAAAATTAAGGATTCTGAAATAATTTGGGATGAATTACTTCATAGCATGAAAACGGGAAGAATTCTCCAGTCAAATCATTATCTCGAAAATATGATAGTTGAAATATTCATCTCAAAAAAACCGAAAATTTAACTCAAGATTTAGTAACCACAAATTTTTACCCCAATAATGGTATATGATTATTAGAGGGAAATTCTATTTGAAACATTTTTGGATTATAAACGCACACAGTTCTGTAGCTCTATTCTATCGAAATTATTCTAATTTTATTTTGGATCAGGATTTAATTTCTGGTTTCTTAATGGCGCTAAACTCCTTCTCGGAGGTTGAACTGAAATCTCACGGTATCTCTTCTATTATTATGGGTGGCCTTTCTTGGGTTTACTACGACCCACGAGATTCTGGAATATTACTTGTGGCTGCTGATGATGTTAAGGCAAATACTGAAGTTTTGCGTTCAAGATTACAAGTAATTTTCAAAATGTTCGTAGAAAAATACAAAATAACTTTAGAAGATATGAAATCTCTTGTAGATCAAAGTAAATATGTGGAATTTAAAGAGACACTTGACTTACTGGAAAGCCAATGGAAACAAGCAGAATCAACTTTAGAAGGTGGAGCAGCACTAATATTTGATCTATTGGGCGTCTTCCAACAATTATTTAATCAATTCAACCATATAATTCAAACCACATTTTTTAAAGAAGATTTTGTTAAGGTCAATGATCAAGTAGGAGAAATGCTGGAAAATCTAAATCTTATGCCAGAATTTAAGGAGAATCCAGAATTATCACAAATTTCCTTTGATGAGCACGGTTGGGACATTATTACCCTAAATCCTCTTAAAATTGAATTGGGTGTTCTAAAAAGAACATTGATTCTCATCACTATTCATTTAAACAACGTAATCAAAGAAAATCTTACAGACTACGGGAGAATGAAATCGTACATAGATCATTTATTTCCTTATATAATGGCGCAATATGACTTACTCGAAAATTTGGGCGTTTTACATGATCTTCTCAGGATTTTCTTACAATAATTTTCTACAAACAAGAATTTACTTGTTATCTATATCATCAGAATAGTATTCTTTAACACATTCTGGGCAAAGACCATGGGAAAATAATAATTTCGAATGATCTGAAAAATATTTTTCAATTGGCTGCCAATTTTCTTCTTCATCTTTTATTTTCTTACAATGGGCACAAATCGGTAAAATATTACTTACTATCTTTAATTTTGCTTTACCTGCTGAAAAAATAAGAACTTTGAGCAATTGTGGTTCAAGTGCAAAAGACAGGCTTGATATAAAGACACCTGTGCCAATTGAAAGCATCATTATCCCTGGGATTATTTTTGTAAGTCTTGTGATATAAAATATTAGTGAAAAAACACCAAAAAATGAACCACCTAGTAAGGTCATAGCTGCCTTTTTCTTTAGATGCTTTGGAGATTTTAAAAAAATCATCAAACAGAAAACAAAATAATACAGCGCTATTTGAAATGAAAATATTGATATCCAAATATGGTAAGCACCATAAGTTTGGAAACTTGGATCATCCGATGCTAATGAAATTGGCTTAATTGCATCAGGGTTTAGCGAAGAAAGAATTACACCTGCAGCAAGAAATCCAAATAAAAGAGTTTTAATGGGGTCTACTGAACCTCTATTGACTATATCTAAAACATATATCATTAAGATTGTGGCAGGGATAAAAATAAGAATTTCCCATTTAAACAATTCAATCGATTGAATCAGAAGCGCAACACCTCCTAATACTATGTACGAGAATACTAAAGCCCAGATAAACATTAGAATAAAATGAAATCTATGTTTTACTTTCTGATACTCTCTAAAGATTATGAAAACGCTTATTAATATTAGAAAAGCACCAATGAAATAATTTATTACTTCAAGATTCCAGTTTAAAGTGAACAAAACCATTAATTTGAGCTCCTTTTTTAATACAACTCAATTTAATCAAGTTTTTTTTTCTTTTAATATCATATTATTGGAAACATTCTAATGAGAATAAAAAAACTTTTTCCAATGAAATACCATGCAACTTAATTCTTGGATTTAGATTAAGTATACTTGCATTTTTGAATATTATCAGTTGCTATTGTATTTTCATCTGCTTATTCCAAAAATTAGACATCTAATCTTCAAAAATGTTAAGAAATCGCTTCAACCCTTGAATTTGTTCTTTATTCAGGGCTTTCACATGATTCCCTTGTCGATTTTCATCATTGTTTTCTAATGAATAACCAATTTCGATAGAAAGCCTGCCCGGGGTATGATTGTAATTGATTGATTTAATGAATTCTGCACCAATTTTTTCTATAGGTGATAAGGATTTGCATTTGTTTGAGGTTTTTCTGATATTTCTTGGTTTTTCGGGATCCTTTTTCTTCCTTGAAATTACTTTCCTAGCCCCTTTATCCCAATCAATATTAATTTTCATCTGATCTGAACTCAATTTTGATTCTCCTCAACTTTTTGTTTGGCTTGGTCGATTAAACGTTCAGAAACACTTTCTTCTAAATATTTCATCAAGGCTTTAGAAAATAAATCCCCCATTGATTCAATGCTCGGAGATATCTTAACTAATTCCTTAAAAATTTGTGTATCTTTTCTATTCACCTTAAAAGGTAGTATGAAACTGTTATCTAATTCGAAAACATTACCATCTATGATATTTTCATATATCCCGACTATTTTTGATAAATCAGGAAGATTTAAACTCGCAACCTTCGATGGTTCAACCGAAAATAGCCGAATTAACCGATCTTTTTTTCCTGAAATTTTCTTTCCTTCATATATTCTAAAATTAGCTCCTGGAAGTAAACATCGTTTTATAGCTCCTTGAAATGCCCCTGAAGACATTGTACCTTCTAAAGATTTTTGCACTTTATGATAAGAAACGAGATCAATTTGTTTTTTAATAAATTCATAAAGATGGCGTTCATGAAGTTTTGGTGTTTTGCTTGGTTTTGATGGCAATTCTATTAGTTTAAAAATATTAATACTACTATTTAAAATTAATTTAGGAACACAACAAAAACAAACACTTCTAAACAGCACAATATTGATTAAATAGTAGTATTTTGAATAAAATATTAACTGAAACGGATTAATAACTAATAATATGGATTTAACTAAATACTACTATTAAATACTACTATTTATTAATTTCCGATGCTGGTGTTAAATAACTGGGTTTAAATCAAACTTACAGGAAAGCTAAAAGTTTCTTTAATCGTTCTCTGTTGTGCCTGATTGAATCTTGAGTGTTAGTAAGTTCTGTGATCGTTGAATTTATCGTTGTGTGTGTGTCAAATTTTGAAATTTTACTTAAGTGTTCCCTGTAATTAACGAAAACTTCGTGATCTTCCAGATCAAAGTAAATGTAAGAAGATTCTAAACCCATAATAAAAATAATAAAAAAATTACTAAAGAAGCCAATTATCATTAAATAATCATTTTCATGATACTTGCATAATACTTGATGATTTTATAATTGAACTTTCTGTGTTTCACTTGTTGATATGGGTGTTTTGTATAATCATATTACGGCTTTTTCTGAGGTTTTCTAATTCTTTTTCCCATTTTTTATTGTTGTTCGCATCCCATTCCTTTAAAAGAGTTAAAACTTCTTCTTGGAGACTTAGATGTTGAACTACTTTTTTCCGGTTTTCCCACCACTTTCGCAGTAGAAATATTGCTTTTCTTGGGCTATTTCCCTCTAATGAATTCAACCATTTGCAGAAATGAGGCGCAAAATAGAATAGAATATTATCCTGAAGTAGAGAATCTTCATAAAATTTTGCTAAATCTATATTTGGTGTGTATTGGTATGCCTGCTGATAAGCCGATGAAATTTTTAGTAAAATGTCTTGAATATCACGTTCATCAATCCAATCTTCATCTATCTGCACTCGCTTTAAATCTCTCTCCAATCGGGCTATTTGGCGCCATTTTTGCCATTTTTTCGTAAAAGGTGAATCTTTCTTCAAAATTTCGGTTAACTTTCCTGGATAATCATCAGATAGCTCAGATTGTTCATAGTAATTTCTAAAGGCAATAAAAATAATCTCATCATGATATTCATAATCTTGATATTGATCTGAGAAGATATCATACTCCTTAATCCTCTTTTCAAGTAAATCATACTTTTTCAAATTTAACAGGATCAACAACTCAATTTGCGCTTCCGCTATTGTCAGTTGTTGTTGCTCTTTAAGATTGTCAATCATTTTAAGAACTCGATCGTAAAGCCCAATTAGGAAAGCACGCTCTAAATAGAAAATTATAAACCCCTTTTTTGATTTTGGCTCATTTTTTACTGTAAAATCAAGTAGATCATCCCATTCAATGGACTTATTCGTAATTAATTGGCTAGCGATTATGTCGTATAAGATTATTTCTAAGGGTTGCGCAATCTCATGTTTTTCACTTTCGATAATTGAATTTAATTCATTTGCTTTTAGATTTAAACGTCTGATTAGCTCTCTTGTATATATATAACCTAACTTCTTGGATTCGAGCAGTTTTAAGAATAGATCTATTTTAACACTTAAATCAAAATTCGAAGCCGGACCGATTATTTCCCAAATTGCTTCTTTCTCACTTTCTGAGGTGCAATTGCTTAAATACGTTATAAATTTTGAGAGTGGTTCGTTAATATTTAAATGTTTCTTCAATTCTTGTTTTACTTCACTATTATCGATGTAAATAGATTTTAATCGAATATATAATCGAATTTTTTCTTCCAGGATATTTTCTCTTTTTCCAATTTCCTTAACTAAATCTTTTGAGGATTCAGCATTTGGGCGTTCCTGCAAAAATTTAATTATTTCTGTGTTAGTCCTTGATTTTAAATATTCAAGGTGGTTTTTAACGCGTTCTCGTTCCTGTTGCAGTTTTTGTGCCTGTAACTGTTGTTCTCGTTCTTGTTTTGAAATTTCCGATTTGTAAGAATTTAATTCTTCTCCGTTAATCTCTTCTTCATTCTCCATGAGTTCTGGGTCATAATCGGCTTGATCATCTTCAAATTCATCGAAATCAAAACCAGTTCCAGCTCCAGAATCTAAACCAGTAGATGTATCTCTTATTATTCTAGTTTTAGCAGGTGTTGAATGCATCTGTTGAAATGAGATTTGTTTCAGATTCTCCGGTAAAGTTTTCAGTTGATGGTCGATCTTTTCTAAAACTCCGGTAAGCTTGACCATAACATCATTGGTTGGTATATTTGATGATTTTGTTGGTTCCGATGAAATTTCATCAGGAACATTATTATTGTTTGCTTCAATATTTCTTTGCTTACCGTTTGTTGTATCACTTTCTATTCCTTTCTCTTTGATATTCTTATTACTTTTTCTTTTAATAGATACAGAATCTTCAACTTTTTCATTAATTGAATGCTTAGAATCAATTCCTAAGAGTTTTCGTAAATATAATCGCCCATTTTCAGTAATTGAGTATGCATAGTATTGTTGTTCGACTGTTTTCTCCTTAATTCGGGTAATAAGGCTTTGATCTTTCAATCTTTTATAATTTTTATAGTAAGTACGAGTGCTTTTTCTCGTTATTCCTGGAAGCATCTCATTTATTCTTTGAATCTCACTGTGACGAATAACTCCATATTTTTCTAAGATAAAAAGAATTTTGTCGGCTTGATTTATGCTTGTTAGGAACCTAAAGATTTTTGTCGGGTCGATCGATGAAATTTCTAGAGGTTTAGATAAATCTTCCATTAATTTGTAAAGGAAAACGCTCATATTTAAATCTTTTACATTTTTTTACTAATTTTTTACATTTTTTTACCAATTTTTTACATGGTGAAAATTTGTGAAATTGCAGCTTTTGTATGATTTCTTAGAAAAATATTCCATATTGACCAAGAAAACGCTTATTTTTGTGAATATTTAATAGGATATTTTTTCATTACTATAGTAGATGATATAGTATGGGAATCACAAAAATAACACGAAATAATCAAGTAACTTTACCTGCGAAGATTAGGAAAAAACTCGGGGTTAAAGAAGGGGATTATATAGAAATACTTGATGTGAATGGTGTGATTACAATAAAGCAGCTAAAAAATGAAAGAAAAGTAATAGTTTTAGGCAAAAAATTACGATTAACACCTGAGGAAATTGAAAACATAATAACAAAAGGTATGAAAGAATGCATGCAATAATTGACACGAATATCATTATATACGATACAATTGAAGATTCAATACATCATCAGGAATCTAAAGAGCTCTTAAATAATCTTAATAATTGGTTTATACCTTCTATTGTGATGTATGAATATATTTGGTTTTTTCGAGAATTAAAATATAATGCAAATCAAGTAAATGACCTATTGCAAGGGAGAATTTCACATCCGAAGTGTAAAATCGTTGCTGATGATTTAACATATACTCAAGATGCCCTAAATCTTTGTATTTCAAATAATTTCTCATTATCACGCTTTAATGATATGGTCATTATCTCGGTTGCGAAAAAGAAAAATTTTCCGATATTAACTTTTGATAATAAACTTCGAAAAAATGCAATTTCTCTTAATATAGAGGTTATTCCAAAAGAAATTTGAAAAATTAAAAAAAAAAGTAAAAATATCAACATCTATGTATTTTATTCGAGTTCGGATTAAATTGATTTATAAATACGAGCCTTTATCTATAATCTTCAAAATTGCGTAAAAAAATCCTTTTATCCTATAAAAATCATTTAGAATTAACTAATTCAATATTTTGAATTAATTAGTAAAAGAAAATATGAATTTTTAAAGAATTTAAAGAGGGAATAATTAAATGATATTAACTACAAAGCAAAAGAAAATAGTTAGAACAACTATTTTTATGGGAATCTTACTCATTTCTGGATTTTCGGCTATGAACTATGGCCAATTAGGAATCGAGAAAGTTCCTGAACAAGTGAATAACTTAAAAAGCATTCCGAGTTCTTCAGCTTTTTGGGTAAACACATCAATAACTATTGATGCAACTGCTACAACAAATGATACACATTTTGGGAACTGGACTTGGGCCGAGAATCAAGATTGGTGTTCTGGATTCGGCACCCCGGGTCAACCTTATTTAATTGAAAATATGACTTTTGATGTCGAATCAGTATCTAATGGATTATTAATTCAAAATTCAGTTGATATTTACTTCACAATTAATAATTGCAAATTTATAAATGCTTTATCATCCGGATATGCCGGATTGCTATTAGATCACACTACAAATGGAACGATTACAAATTGTAATGCGACTTCCAATTATAATGGAATCTTTTTAGATACCGCTAGTAATTACAATAATATTATAAACAACAACTGTTCTGAAAATAGTTATACTGGAATTATGTTATACAAAAGTATTCATAATGTTATTGAATCGAATATATTAGATAATAATGGTGATTTTGGTAGTTTATTTCAAAGTGGCTGTAATTATAATGAGATTTCATTTAATACAGTTCAAGATAATTATCGTAGCGGTATTTTCTTTTTAAGAGGTAGTAATAATAATACCATTTTTAATAATACTCTTTCTCAAAATGCTGTACTGATGGTTACCACTTGGGGAGGGATTACAATTCGAGAATATAGCGATTATAATGAAGTGTATAATAATACTTCATACCAAAGTAATATATATTTAGATGATGCGGATCATAATACAATTATCGATAACACTTTTGAAAGTGGAACTAACGGTATTCATCTCTTTACAGATAATTATAATAACTCAATTGTCAATAATACGATTATCAACTATGATAGTGGTTTCCGTTGTTCATCAAGTAATCTAGAAAATAAAATTATTGATAACGATTTTATCAATTGTAATAATTATGGTATATTTTTAAACAGCGCAAAAAATTTTACTATTTCTGATAATGTAATTACTGGAAGTGATAAAGGAATTCGTGCTTCTGGAGGAGATAATAATACATTAATAAGGAACCAAATTTTTGGGAGTATAACTTCTGATATTGAAATCAAAGAATCCAATAATTGGAATTTAACGGAAAATACCATGGAAACTAAAGGTCTGCTAATAACTGATATTTATCACAATCAGATTGATACATCCAATACTGTGCAAGGGAAGCCGATTTACTACTATGAAGATCAAAATGATTTGGATTTAGATGGGGACATAATAACTAATATTGGGCAATTATTTGTGATAAACTCTAATAATTCAGTGATCTCAAATTTTAATTTCAATAATCTTCCTGTTGGATTATACATAGATGGAGGTAATAATCTTTCTATTTCAAATAACAATGTATCAAATAATAATGGAAATGGAATGTATTTGAAAGATCTTAGCCAAAGTTCCATTACCGGTAATATTGCATTTAACAACCTCGATTATGGAATGGAATTACTAAATATCGACCAAAGTTCCATTACCGGCAATACTGTAAGTGATAATAAATATGGAATATACAATGGAAATGAAGAACATGAAGATTGGGATGAAGATTATCCTGATTTATCCTTGTTAATGGGTGAGAATATATTTTCTGATAACATCGTAAATAATAATGAACGGCATGGAATTGAAATCCGTTATTCAAAATTAGATACCATTTCAAACAATATATTAAATAATAATACTCGAGATGGGCTTTATGTGGAGTATGTATACAATAGCTCCATTTCTTATAATCAAGTTAGAGACAATTTACAAGATGGGATCGGAGTGTATCAATCACCTAATGCTACCATTTTTGAAAATGAAATTACAAACAGTTCTAGCTATGGAATTTATCTTGAAGTTTCAAATCAAACAAAGATAGAGAAAAATCAAATTTCACTTTGTTATAATGGAATTCATTTGTATGAATCTCACCAATCTTCAATAGAAAATAATGAAATTACATCCAATTCACACCATGGAATATATTTTGAGATTACAAATGATACAATAATATCTGGCAACATTATTTCATTAAATAACGAAACTGGAATTACAATTGATTCTGAATCCCATAATAATATCATTTTCCAAAATATGTTCATCCAAAACACAGTTCATGCTGAGGATAATGGATTTACTAACCAATGGTACTTTCAAAATATCGGGAATTATTGGGATAATTACACAGGAAGTGATTTAGATAATGATGGCATTGGAGATACAAATCATTCAATATTTGGATCCGCAAACAATTTCGATTTATACCCAATTTTTGATGTAGCACCTGTATTTATCGAAATACCGTTTAATGTATCTTTTACGGTTAATCAATCGCAAGTATTAAATTGGACAGTTCAAGATTTTATCATTTGGGATGCCACATATACAATTCTCTTAAATGGGACTGAAGTTGAAACGGGGACCTGGGAGTCCGGCACCCAGTTTAGTTTTGATCTCGGAAGTTTAAATCTTGAACCGGGTGTTTATAATGTAACAATAATTGTTTCTGATGGACTTGGATATTCTACTCAAGAATCTGTATTGATTGTAATTAACCCTGAAATTGGAGATGAACCAGACCCCAATAAAATTAGTGGATGGCTAATCTTCCTATTTATTGTTTTGGGATTGTCTGTAGTGTCAATTACATCGATGGTTGTTCTCAAGAAGACAAGTCCAGAGAAATATGATATAGTTATGGAAACATTAAAAGGATTTTTCGGTAAATTTAAGAATATCGGTAAATCTGATAAGAAATAATAACATATTTATTGAATTTTTTTTTATTATTATACACAGATGGGCTATGCTCGGATTTTTTTTTTAATTATTTCTATTTTTAAACACCAAAAATGGATTGACGTACAAAAATGTTTCAAAAAATTAAACCTGAAAAAATAACGGACAATAGTTTCCGATTAATCAATGAAGATTGGACCTTAATCGCTGCTGGAAATAGTAAAAAATATAATATGATGACTGCCTCATGGGCAGGCATGGGGATTCTATGGAATAAACGGGTGGTTTTTATATTTATCCGACCATCACGTTATACCTATGAATTTACTGAAGAAAACAAAAATTTTTCTTTAAATTTCTTTGAGGAAAAATATCGTTCTGTTCTCAATTTATGTGGAACTAAGTCGGGACGAGATATAGATAAGATGAAAGAGCCCGGATTAACTCCTATTGAAGAAAATGGATGCGTTTACTTTGAAGAAGCGAGATTGGTGTTAGTTTGTAAAAAAATCTATTATCAAGATTTAATTCCTGCTCAATTTCTGGATCCTCACATTGAATCTCACTATCCGAATCAAGACCACCATCGCATGTATATCGGTGAAATCTTATCCGTTTATAGGAAATAACGCGCGTCTAGTAAACTCTTGAAAAATATGATTCAATTCAAAGGGACGTTAGTTCCATATAATAATTAATTAAATTATTTAGAATGAGATTTTTATATTAATACTAGGGGATATAGAATGCAAATTTCACATGATAAGGTCGCAAATGCTTTGCATATTCAATTTTCAAATAAAAAGGTGAAAGCTACAAAAGAAATCTCTGAAGGTATTATCATTGATTATGGTTTGGGAGATAATATTATTGGTTTGGAAATTTTAAATTTTTCTAAGAGAAAAATTAATTTAAATGAAATTGTAAAACTCGAATCCGATGAAGTTATTGCCAAACTTTTAAAACGACGAAAAAATCCTTTTGAGTTCATTGGAATATGGGAAGGATGGGATAAATTCGATCTATTTGAAGAAGGGATCAATCTAACCAAAAATGTTGATAAAAATAAAGCAGAAAAAATAGTAGATTTATGGAATATTTGAAGAAAAAAAAATCACATATCATCTTTATCCAAAAAGAAGATCGCAATATTCGAAATAATTAATACTATTTTTTGACCTAGTGCGTGTCCTTGCCCAATCAAATCCACATGGAACGCTAAATGCAATATGAATATGATCAGATAGAATATTATTGATAATCCGGTGAGATAAACCATTGTTAAATCAAGATAAAAATCTAATGTTTTCTTCTCTTCAGATTTTTTTGGGCGATGTTTATGCGAATAACGTAGTAATTGCAGGATACCGTTAAATATTCCGAAAGATCCAATGATTATAATTGCACCAATGCCGTGTAATAGTAACAATTGCCCCTGGTCCCTCGGAATAGCGATTCCTATGGCACCAACAGCAATAAATAACGCGATTATTGCCTTCCCGGTATTAAAAAACAATTCCTTTTTAAAGAAATAGATCATAGCAACAATAAAAGCAATACCACCGCAAATACAAATTCCAATTGAAAAGATCATAGATGAAGTTGAATTATCCAATCCAGATATACTAAAATTTCCACCTAAACTACTAATTGTGTCTTGAAAGAAGTTGTACGGTTCTGGATATTGCCACCAAGCAAGAGCGATTGTAAGAATCATCACCACAGCTATCAACCATACTAAAAGACGTAAGATTGTTTGAATTTTCTGATATGCCATATATACTATTTTGATGATTACATATTAATACATTTTGGTGAAAAAATTCATTCCTCGATTAAAACAGCTCTTGTTAAGCCACCTTCTAATGGGATTTTTATTGGAAAACCTGAAAAAATATATTTTCCAGGGTTCACATTTCTGACATCTAATCCTTCATATACCAATATTTCCTTTGAGAGAAGTATAACATGCGTTTCTCTAGGACCAATAGTAAGACAATCGATTCCGACTGCTTTTACTCCCAAATCACATAAAAATTTTGCTCCATCTTCAGAGAGATATACGTAATCATCGCGAAAAGACTTATAATCAGTAGTAGAGTTTTTAGTTTTGAATAAAATTATATCATTTTTCTTGATTTGGAATTTCTTTAAATCCTTTTCTCTAATACATCCGCCAAATGGAATTTCTCCTAAATCAAGCAATAGAGCATTTCCATAACATTTATTCAGATCAATCTGGTCAATTTTTTTGCCATCTTCGAATAAATGTAATGAAGAATCTAGATGTGTTCCTGTGTGGGTGCCAATAGAAAAAACGGATAAGTTCCAATCTTCTGGGGGATTTTTTTTTATAAAATTAAATTTAAAACCTTGATCTCCTGGATATATAAGCATTTTTTCATTAATTGCCATACTAATATCATGAATTTTCATAATTTTTGCCCGTTTTAATATGATTTTGGTAGTTATTAAAAAAAACTAGAAACCAATGATATTCAAGAGTACCCTCTTCAACGTTATAGTCATAGGATGGTTTATCTTCCTGAAGATGAATCAATTTTCCTTTTTGGTGGTCTATTTGAGTATGATAATAATGTCTTTTTAAATAATAATTGGAAAAATGATTATTCATCTTATATCATTGTTAGATGTAAAAAGCGTTTTTCTTTAAATCTTTCCCCTCTTTCATTAATTTATTCGTTAGTATTTGAGTTCTTGTTTTAAATAATCTAGCTTTTTTTATGCAGTATTTTACGCATGCTAAGCAACGAATGCATTTACCATTATCAATGTTCAAATTATTATCAATAGCGGCTGTCGGACACATATTTATGCAAACATTGCAGTGATTACAACGTTCATGTATTACTTTTGGTTGTTTAATAAATATTTGCGGAAATAATTTTTGTGGTGCTTTAGCTAAAAGCCTAATATGTCCTTCCGGTATCTCTGTATTGCATATTGCTAATTGAATTACATGTTTTGCTTTATTAATACTTTTTAACATAAATTTATTTAATGCTTTAAGATTCTCATTTGAAGGTTCATTCACAGCAATTTGTAATTTGTTTCCATTATACGAATGTGCCAATACTATTGCACAAGCAGAACACACAACATTTCCCTTAGCTTCAATTATTGTCTTAGCATTAAACAGTGCTTTTCCCATATGAATATTACCATATCCAGCGATAAGCGAAACAGGAAGATTACTAATTAACAGCTTATTCAAATACTCTGTTACAATATCCGGCAATGTATCTGCATATATCGGAAATGATATAATCACATAATCTATCTTCTTTGGGATCTCAATAAATCTTTCTCGGATTTGAGGTTTCGTAATATTATAAATTTCAACATTATAATCATCTAGAAATGTTTTGATACTTTTTATCATTTTTAGATTTCCTCCTGTTGGAGAAAATACTATGCATGCAATATTGTTCATTTTCATAAAACCTCTATATTTTTGCCATTTCGGAAAGTTCTATAAATATGAAGGGAAATTTTGCAGTGAAAGATATTTTCCGTAAAATTCTAAAACCCATATCTAACACAAGTTGTTCAATGTCACCAAAAGAAAATCGCCAAAGAGTTCCCATTAATCCAATTTTCGAACTCAAATTCATCAATTTAGACAGTAGAGAATATTTTAGAGCCATTTTTTCGCCATGACAAAAATCTGCAATCAAAATAGAACCATTTGGTTCTAATAATGACCTAGCTTGTAGTAAAATATCCTTAGGGGAATCTACAACATGCAATATATTTACTAAAATAACTTTATCATACTTCTCATTTGAAACATTTAAAATTCTTTTTGAAGCATCAGCAATGAAAAATTTAGCATTTAATGAAGGATCTTGTAGATTTTGCAATTTTTTATTCGCAACTGCGATCATATTTGCATTAATATCAACACCTACAAATTCCTTTACTAATGTAAGAACCGGAAAGCTGACTAATCCAGTTCCACACCCAAGTTCAATTACCCTATCATCATAAACAAAAGATTGGGTAAATAAAGGCGTGATCGATTCATAGAGAGTTTTACACCTTTGATCATATTTCTTTGCCATTATTTTCCATAGTAAGTTTGCCATACACCATCACCTATAATTTGATTTAAAAAAAAAGCAATCACATATTTTTCAACAAGAAAAGAAGTACATGAGATACAATCTCGTGAGTATTTTCTTGGAAAATTAAATGGTCCGCACCCTTTATCAAGTGGAATTCATTTAAGGGATTAGGAAGACGTTGAAATAATGCCTTCATAAATTTCACACTGAATAATTTGTCGTATTCACCATTAATAAACATAATTGGAATCGTAATTTCTTCAGGAGGACATTTTGGAGGTTCGGTCATTTGAGTATTTATACTTGTTAATGTATATTTATCTGATAGAAGCGGATCTTTTATTATGACATCAAAGAGTTTTTTACCATATTCACTACTTACGAGAGATTTTCGGGGTAAATATTTGAATACCGATAGTTTTAATTTGGGAAATATTCGTGCAAAAAATGGAACGAAGGGAAATACTAACCGTAAGAATGGTCCAGTTTTGGCAATTTCTTTATGATGACCTTCGTTGAATATGGCGGCATTATGACAAATTGCCAGATCAATATCAGAATTTGAAGCTGCGGTATAGAGAGAAGTTATGCCCCCTAAACTCGAACCCATAATCGCAATCTTACCAGAAAAATTACTCTTAATATAATTGGTAATGGATTTCATTGTATCCATGAATAATTGCATTGTGAAGTGACCTCGATTTCCTGAGCTAAGTCCGTGCCCTGGCAAATCAGGTAAAAACACACGAAAGCCATTTTGCATAAGAAGATATGCAAATTCTGCATAAATTCGACTGTAAACCGCAGTTCCATGGATCATAATGACATTACCTTTACAATTTTCACTTAATTCTCGCCCAAATATATCTAAATGGATTCGAAATTGTTTTGTTTCGATAAATTCTTCGTGAATTTTAGCTTCTATCAGTTTAGGATTTTCTTGTCGAATATAATTATACCAATATGAATTCTGTAAAATATGATTGATTTCCATAATTATGTTGTACCATTACGGGTATAAAAGCACGCCAGTGAGATAGAAAGAACTAAGTGTTTTTTTTCACACTATTTGGAAGAAGAAAGGTTTTTACAATGAGCATCAAACCTTTTATTATGATCTTTGATCGGACCGAATGGGAACCAATAGCGAAAATCATTAAAGAATCCCAAATAACGATTCGTACCCTACTAGAAAGACATACTCAAACAACGGATCATAATGAAGAACGTCAAGAACTGGAAATGCAATGGTTTTTGAACCATTTTAGCTTTATCACAAAAAAATGGAACGTAGACATACTCTATCAATTGCATGTACATTCTTCATGCACATTCAATGAACTCCGTAGACACTTAAAAAACCTATCTTCCCGTACCTTATCTGATTGTCTAAAACAACTACAAGGATATAAACTGATAACACGGGAATTGCAAGATACTCGCCCTCCTT
>JAUWPK010000112.1 GCA_030611625.1 Promethearchaeum sp.
TATTTCCTTCCATTATGAAGGTTTTAGGTAAATCAAAAGAAACAAAACAAACAATATCAACAATCAAGAAAAGAATGAGTATTTTTGTTTATGTAAGTATGGTCGGTTTGATTCTAACTGGGTTATTAATGGCGAAACAGTCTGGTCAATCAACTGGATTTCTTACATTTGGAAATCCTTATACAACAATACTGAGTATTAAACATATATTATATATCTTAATGATTCTACTTAGCATTTTCCGAAGTTTAATTATTGATAAATTGGAAAAACTTACTCCTCCAACAAAAGAAAAACTTAATATGATTATCTTAATTGTCAACATACTTGTAGGTGTTGTAATATTAGCCTTGAGTGCATGGGTTAGTTTAATTCCTGCACCAGTCTAAGGTATTTTTTTAATTTTATTTTTTTATTTATAATTTATGTTTTTGAAGGGAAAAAAATGGAAAAGCAAGAAAAACAGGAAAAGCAGACTTCGAATAATTCAATAGAATCAATAAAGAGTCACCATGATCCTGTCCCTTTAACAAGAGCCATATTTCTCGCACTTATTTGCAAAACTCCAAGCATTACCGGATATGAATTAATGAATTTAGTGCCAAAAGAGTTGAATAATCGTGTTAGGTTTAAATCAGGTACTCTTTATTCAGAATTACGAAGACTAGAAAATATGGGTTTGGTTTCATCTGAACAATCTTCTACAGGTCGAAAGCAAAGAAAATATATCATAACCCCAACAGGTAAAGATACTCTCAAAAAAATATCTAAGCAAGTACGGGACCGAATCCAATTTATCCTAAACCCGCTAATTTCTATCATTGATTCTCTGGATATTTAGTGAAAAGGTTGAAGAAAAAAATTTATTGTTTAATCTCATTTAATAATAAATATATATAATAGGGTAAAAAAATGGAAAATCTTATCGTTTTTGGGGGTAAGGGCGGTGTTGGTAAATCTTCAATATCTGCCGCGACAGCAGTATATTTAGCAGATCAGCTAAAAAATAAAAATATCCTTCTTATTTCATTTGATATTGCTCATAATTTATCCGATCTTTTTGATAAAAAGATTGGGAATGATGTTACCCAAATCACCGATAATTTATTTGCTATTGAACCCGATCCTGATAAATATGCTGAACGATATACAGGAGAACTTGCAAAAAAGGCGCGAATTTTGATAAAATCTTCGAAAGTTATATCAATGATCCCAGATCTTGAGGTAATAATTACGGATTCTCTTCAAAGTAAAAATATTCCTCTGGCGATGAAAAACTCACTATTCTTCCAGAGTATAATCGATGCTGAAAATCCGATGGCTGATATCGGCGAAAAGGAAATGCGATATAAAGGAATTAATCAAGATGATTCCACACCGATAGAAGATCGAAAAAAGATTCCTGCTTTTGATATTCTGGTTTGTGATTTTCCTCCTACAGGTAATATGATTGCACTCTTTGAAGTACCCCAAGATAATGCACAAAGATCGATGAAATTTAGTTTAAGAGTCATGTCATCCGTTCAAAATTCATTTAATAGTATAAAAAAATTAACCAAATGGGCAAAACCTGCTGCGTGGATGGCAAAAGGAATAATAAAGGATGAGAGAAATGATGATTATAAGCTGGACAAGGAAGAAAAAAAGAATTTGGCTCAGGATATACTTGATATTCTTCATGATATGGAACAAAGATCGAGTAGAATTTCTTCAATCATTAAAGGTGTTGGCTCACTCCGTCTTGTATCAATTGCTGAAAAACCTTCATTTGAAGAGGTCAAGCGCGCTAAAAAAATGTCAGAACCTTATATTTCAATAGATAGTTTGCATATAAACCGATTAATCCCGGAAGATGAACGAGGACGATCAAAATATCTGGATAATTTATATGGTTATCAAGAAAAATATCAAAAATTAATTCATAATGAGTTTTCTGATTTAAAAATTTGGGAATCTCAACTTTTAGATCATCCACCAATCGGTTATAATGGTTTGATGGAATTAGCTAAAAATATATATAATGATACCCCAATCGCAGATATTTTGAATCCCCTACATCGATTTTTGATTAATCCTGAAGCAAATGTTGATGAAAATCCATTTCAAATAAATAAAATCAAAAAGGATTGGGAAAAGGCGTAATTATTTGTTTTTTTATTAATTTTAACAATAATCATTTCATAAATATTTATTAATGAAAAGAAGAAATTAGATATGTTAATCAAAAAAGCAAAATAAAGTGATTTAGATGTTTAAAAAAATAGGTAATGCCAATATTGGGCGTTGTAAATTGTGCGGATTACCAATTGGTGATAAAGATCCTATTTATGATTGCCTTGGATGTGGACGTTCATTTATATTTCAGAAGAAGAAGAGAATCTTAATTGAAGATTTTTTTGATTCAAATAAAATCATCAATTTTGAAGACGAGAATGGATTCAGCCCAGCATATCAAAAAGCTTTGGAAGAAGAAATGAAAAATCGAAAATCTGCAAAAAATACTGCAAGAATAGGGATGGTCACTAATTTTATGGGTAGTTATGAGAAATGGCATAAAATAAGTCAAATTGCTCTATCTAAAGAAAATTATGAAGAAGCTTTGTTTGCAAATTTCCATGCTTTACATGATTATCCAACAAATCCTGGTTTCTGGTTCTTTATCACTGAGATTTTTATACTTATTGAATGGCTTGAAATGGCAGAGAAGGGAATTTCAGCAATAAAAATGCTAAAAGGAGTTCACGAACCATCGATGCAGATGCTAAATAACAAAATGAAATCTTTAAGACAAGCTTTAACTCGAAGAAAAAAGCAAGATCCATTTTTTAATAACGATGCTCATTCTATTGGGCTTCTCAGCACAGTTAATTTTAAATGTGGGAATATTGTTCGTGGAAAAAAACGAATAAATCAAGCATTTAGCATTGATCAAAATTGTGGATCTGTGTTGGAAAATTTAGGAATTTTCTATACTACTCAAGGTGATTTTAAAAATGCAATCGAATGTTATAAAAAAATCATTTCAAATATTGGAGAAAACAGCGACACCTTATATAATTTAGGAAATGTTTATGCGGGTTTACATGATTATAAGAATGCATTATATTACATATCGAAAGCAGTTCAGTTAGATCCTACAAATATGCGCAAGAAAAATCAATTAAATTCGCTAAAAAGAAATTTAAAAATGTAATTTCATTCATATAGAAAATTTTTTTGCTTCATTATTCCTTTAAATATTAACTGATGAAACAAAGATTTGATATTAGATCACAGCTTGGATTCGCTCGTTTAGGGAGAATAAAAGTTGGGGAACATTCTTTTAAAACTCCAAATTTATTAGTCCCAACAAACAAAAATATTCTGAATAAATTACAAATGGATGAATCATTTAATATTTTTGATTCAATTCAAAATAAAGACAATTTTAATAAGTTTATTGGTTATGAGATTCAAGATCCTTTAGGTGTTTTTACCGAAAAAGAAACAAAAGAAGAAAAAGTAAATAGTTCATTATTTTCGGAAACAAAGGAATTATGGGGAATTCCAAGAATACCGCCATTACCAATGAATACAAATGAGGATCAAATAGAAATTTTCCAAAAATTATACATTTTAGCAGATAATTATCCAAACACTGATGTAGCAAGATATCGATCATACGAAATGGCTGCAACATCTACTAGGCTTAGAATGTATGAAGAATTGGTATTTAAAAAATACCCTGATAATAAATTTATCCTGGAATTTACATTTAAAGAAGATCCCCAAATATTAGAATATATAATAACCTGGATTTTACGCAATCAAGATCATCTTTTTGGAATCCGCATTCGTAATATTTTTGCAAACCTAATGCAAAGTAGGGGAATTTTAGAATGGATTATTGAATTAAAAAGAAAATTGCCTTCAAATTTACTTTGGGTTGTAGGTGGAAAAATCCTGCCACAAAATTATGCTTTAGCCCTTTACATGGGTTTTGATTTAATAGATACACGTTACATATTTCAAATGGGGATTAATGGATTATATATAACTCCAAATGGCACTAAATGGCTAAGAGAAATGAGTTATCCGTTGTGTTCATGTAAATATTGCCAACAAATAATTATGTTTTTAGATAATCAGAAAAAAGAAACGCCCCATGTGAAATCTCTGATATTAAATCATAATTTTAACTCGGCAATCGGAGAATTATGGCGGATTAAGCAGTCCATCACCGATAAAACTTTAAGATCATATATTGAAATGAAGATACATTCCAGTCCTTTAGCAGCAGCATTTTTACGCACGATCGACACTCAATATGCTAAAGAAATTAATTCCCGCTTCCCAATTATTAATTCACATCCAGTTATGTGTGTTGGTTCTGAATCATATAACCGACCGGAAATAATTAATTTTATAAATCGCGTTAAGGATGAAATAACTCCTGCAAAGAAATATAAAATGGTTGTGATTTTGCCATGTTCAGCAAAAAAACCGTATTCTCAATCAAGATCCCACCAGAAATTTATAAAAACAATACGTAAAGCAGCGGGGAAACAATATAATGAAATTCATCAAGTGATAATCACATCTCCCACAGGGGTTATTCCTCGCGAATTGGAAAAAGTTTTTCCGGCAGCCCATTATGATATACCAGTTACCGGTGAGTGGGATTCATATGAAATCCGTTCGACAGCCGAATGTTTAGCAAATTGGCTTAAAAAATATGAGACCGAAGACAAATCAAGTTTAACAATTATTGCCCATCTAACCGGAGGATATAGAAAAGCGTGTGAAATTGCAGAATTATTTTTATCGCGTGAGAATGAAGATGAGAATAATAACAAATTCAAATTCATCTACTCAATATCCCAAACCGATGATTTTGGAACAGGAAGTTTTGAAGGATTAAATAATCTTAGTGCCGAAATTATTGAAAATTTAAGTAAAAGTTCACAAGATAAAAAATCACTCGATAAATCAAACGATTTTAATAAAATAACAAAAGATGAAATAATTATAAAAGCAACAATGGATTATCAATTCGGAAAGGGTGCTGGTGAAATGATAATAAAAAATGGCGCTATTATCATCAAGGGAAAAAGACCTCAATATAATGAGATTTATACCTACGATGGTGCTGGAAAATTATTAGTTGGAAGATTATATGCCAATACTGGATTAATTAAACTAGCTCCTAGAGGCGCAGAATTACTTGTTCCCTTAGGAAAACATCAAATTAGCATTAATGAAGAAGATTTACAAGGAACTACAGTCTTTCGACCGATTTTAAAAGATATCGATCCTTCTGCCCATCCCGGAGATGAAATGATTGTTGTAAATAAGAATGGAAATTATTTGGGCGTCGGCGAATTAATTCAAGCGCCATCGGATGCGAATCTGGCTAAAAATGGTATGATTTGCAAATTACGTAAGAAAATTAAGCAACATAGTAAAAAGGTGTAATGAAAATGAACCTACAAGATAACAATAACGATCAATATTTTATGCAAAAAGAAATCCAAGAGTGGCTCGCTTCCCAAGATGATTTTGGAAAAGAACTATGGGAAGAACTTGTATATCTCCGTAACCGACCTTTAAAAAAACGAAAATATACTACCCAAACCCAATTAGATCGACCAGTTGCAGTTTTCTCAAAACCAGAAAGATTAAAAAATGGAATGGGGACTGAAATTACCCTAATTTTTCGATCATCGGCATGTTCTTGGGCAAAATCTAAATCAGGTGGTTGCACCATGTGTGGGTATTGGAATGATAGGGCCCCAGAGTCGATTACAGGTGAAAATTATTGGAATCAATTCCAAGCATCTCTTTCAAAAAATGAATCTTTACTCAAAGATGCTGATTCAAAAATCGTTTTCAAAATGTTTACATCGGGGAGTTTTTGCGATTCTAAAGAGATCCCAACTGAAATTCAACTTAGAATCCTTAAAACTCTTGGTAATTATCCCACTATAAAAGAAATTGTCATCGAATCGCGCCCTGAATATATTACAAAGCAAATTTTGGAGCAATACAAACCATTCATAGGCGATAAATATTTCGAAATAGGTGTTGGGTTGGAAACAAGTAGTGATTTTATACGAATGAACTTGATAAATAAAGGTTTTAATTTTAATTCGTTTTTAGCTACCACTAAACTGCTTCATTCTTTTAACTTTGGAATAAAAGCGTACATATTATTTAAACCTCCATTTATTAATGAATATGGTGCTATATATGATACTTTTCAAACAGTGCGAATTTGTGTTGAAAATAAAGTCGATACAATTTCTATCAATCCAGCAAATATTCAAATGCATACGTTAAGTAGTGAACTGGAGAAAGTCCGGCAATTTAGGTCACCATGGTTATTTTCATTGCTTTGGATTTTGAAACACAGCATATCTAATGATGAATTGAAACAAACTCGCGTAATTTGTGACCCTTCTGCAGCAGGAAAGGATAGAGGCGTTCATAATTGTAATCCTTATGATCCTAGTAATGATTATTGCTTGGGAATTTTACATAAATTTGTAGAAACTCAAAATACTCAAGTTATCCCCGAAAATTTTGAAGGTAGCTGTTGGAATGAATATAATTTTGAAACGCTATTGGAAAATAGTTAACATTGATAAAAAAGAAAAAAATACTTGTCTTTACGCATAATTGATCACTATCTGACGGGTTGATTATCGGTTATCTTGATAAATTTCCGAGAATAGAGCCATTCTGACTATTTTTTCATTATATTTTAGTGATATATTTACAAAATTAAGAAATATTGAATGGATGACACTATATCATAGTTCAAAATTGGTGATTCCAAGCCTCAAATCCCGTTCACTAAGGGATAGTGAACTTTACAGCATTATCTTCATCTGAAATACCTTCTATCCGCCAACCACTACATCAATACTATCAGATTATCCAGATAATCCGCTTTTATATACCATATCTGCCTCCTCATAATAGGACCGTCTCTACCACCTCCTCTTAAAGAAACCCCGAATGAGTATCTTTAGATACTCGAAAGAGGGAATATAATAAAAACCAAATTGACCACTTTTTTAATTATAGCCTCGTTTCGGGTATAAATACCCTCCACTTGGCGGTCCTTTTAAGTACTACGGAGGAGGCAGTCCTAGTTATAATGGAGGTGGTGATATTATCGGGATGTAATATGATTTTTTGAGCAGAAAGAGAAAAAATGACTGAATATACATCAGTCAGTTGTCATCTGCTCCGTAGGAACAGAATAATTGTGATAATTTTTTTTTTTCATATTTTTTTTCTTTTCCGAATGATGTAATAGTAAATACCACAAATTGCTATCAAACTTGACGTTAACATAGATTCCATTGAAAATCCAGGGATAATTTTATCCCAAGATACTCTTTTCCATTTAGAAACTGTAATATTGATGTTTCCTTGCATTTCAGTACTAGAAATCCAATAGATTTTGATTTCATAAAATCCTCTTTCAAAAGCAGGTAACTGTATTAAATTACCACCCCAATCATCATCAAATGTGCTATTATAAAAATCATCATTCATGTAAAGATAAACATAGGAAAAAATAATCATCTTTGTTCCTTCATTTACCTCCATCTGTGCATTGCTAAAACTAGTTCCTATAAAATCATTGATGTTATTCCTAAATTGTATTTGAGTCAAGTTTGAATCTTCAATTAAACTAGAGAAAAGACCAAAAGTGCAATTTTCAATTAATAAATCATGAATTATACTATTAGAAACTCTCAAACTTACCCCATATAATCTGTCGGCTATTCTACAATGATCTATAGTAATATTGTTACAATTTTGCAAATATAATCCCAAAGTGGCTTGTCCGGTCATGTCTAAATTACAAATAGTGATATTTTCACAATAAAAAATCAATAATTGTCCAATTTCTTCCTGATTTCCATCAATTATAGTTGAATTCACCTCAAAATAATATAATACAGTTTTATTATTTACAGTGTTACCTTCAAAATTCAATTCTCCCCGACGATAACCAACTGAAATTCCACAATTAACTAAATGATTATCAACAAGCGAAATAGGACTAGATATGCTAATACCAATATCACAATCCTTGATTTGACAACCTTCAATTCTTCCGTAAGTCTGAAAATAAAATATAAAAATACCAAACCCACAACTATCAATAACATTATTCACTGGATAGACAAATCCAAGATTCTCTTTTTTACAGTCTTCTATTATGCAATTAGATATTATAAAATTAGAAGTAAAGGGACCAATATAAATTCCAATACCACAAGAGCGAATTGTGTTTGAATCTATAATTTTTACATCTTCATTCCCCCCTTGATAATAAATTCCAAATGCAAAATTTACAATTGTGCAGTTTTGAATGACAATATAGGCATTATAACTAATTCTGATGCCTGAGATGCTGTCATAATCCATTGGAAACTGATCACCCAAACCTTCAATGTATAAATTTTCGATAATATAAGGATCAGTTTCACTGCCGTTTCCTGTAATAAATGGATAATTCTCCCAATCGCTACTTGATTCGATAAATATTGGATCAACTTCTTGTAATCCATTTTGGGAGGATTTTGGTAGAATTTCTTGAAGAGATAAATCATTTATAATATTATTATCTCCAGAAACCATGCTAAATATGAGGGCTCCAAAAATGGATAAATAAATAAGTAAAAACACTTTTTTGTTTTTCATATGGATCAAGATATTATATAGATTGTATTATTTTAAAAGCTCGTTTTCTAATGTTTTTCTTTTCGATCTATCTTAAAAATCATTATTTTTCAAGTTTTTCTTAATGGCTTGGAAGAATAATTATTACTTAATTTTTTCGCTCGTTTAGGGAACTGTTAAAAAAACAATAATAAAAAAAAAGGAACTGTTAATACCAGAATTGCCCGAGCAACTTCACACTATTTGTTTCTATGCAATGCTCATAAACCTGAATTAGCCCATTCTCATAAGTTTTGATCACATTGAACGAATGGTGGTTGCTAATTACCACATTTTGTGAACTAAAAGAACCACAATAAGATAAGATTGTGTCTTCAATTTGAAGAGAATAGCTAACATTATTTCGTCCCATCAGAATTAAATTGATTTTATTTTCCCTATTTGTGAAATTTTTTAATACACTTCCTGAATCTTCTAAAATGGTTTCAAATATTAATTTGGGGGAAGGTAAAAATCGATGATTACAAGCAAGTATATTCAGCTTTTTATCCTCAGTTTCTTTGAAATAATTACAAATTTCATGCATTCGAGTTCTACCAACTGCTCCATCTGTTAAGTGTTGATCGATAGCGTTCAGACCGTAAACTCTTAGAATTTTGGAATCATATTTTGGATCTAATGTTCCCATAAATTCTGCATATCGATCCCAACCATATTTTTGTAAATCTTTAAAACCGGGGAGTATAAACATAGGGCATTTCATTGCATCCATTTTTTCCTTTGCCATTTGATATTCATTCACTTTATTGTGTCCAGTCAAACTTCCAGT
>JAUWPK010000219.1 GCA_030611625.1 Promethearchaeum sp.
TAGTATTTCATCTCCATGTTTTAATATTACATTTAAAACAGAATTTACTTTATCAAAATTATTTGAATTTAAAACGTCTTGAAGCATAATAAAAGTTTTTTTAGGGTAGTTTTCCATTAAATTTCCCAGAATATCTTTTCCAACATTTTGTGCAATTATATTTGAAGGATCGCATATGGCGTCAAAGAGAGGATCTCGAAATACAGGATCATTTAGATTATATCCTTTTCTGATTGGGAGTCGATCATACATCTCCTTTAAAACATCTTTAGAATGTTCTCTTAAATTAATATCATCTTTAGATAGTATATTAAATGATGGAATTGGATTGAAAACTTCTAAAGATTGTGTTATTTGCCCATATAAGATTTCTTTCCAATATTTGCGATTTTTTTCAAAAAATAAGAAGTATGATATTCCAATTATTAGAATAGTTTCTTCAATATTTGCAGCAAGAGTAAATAGACAAGATTTAGTCACGAAAACATTATCTGCATTAATTGCATATTCCGCGTAATAAACAGCTGTTGGGGAAAATTGAGAATATATTGATTTAAATAGATGATGAAATGACACTGTATATGTTGTTAATACATTAATTCCTACTGCTGCGATTAGAAAAGATGCAAACAGTATATCCATAGTTTTAAATTTTATCTTTCTACCCCAAAAACGACTAAAGTATACTGTTATACTTATACCCAATGAGACATAAATCATCCAATTGAAAACATCATACCAATGAGACGTTTTTTCAGTCCAAAAATTTGGATCTAATCTTACTATATTACGAATGAAAGCATAAAATTGGAAAATATAAACAAAAATTAAAATTCCATATAAAATTCGGTTTAATGGATCACGAAGAAACTCTTTTTTGGCTCTTTTGCTGGAATCAAATGCTAAAAATGTTGAGCGTTCCATTGAAGGAATTTTGGATATAGTCATTCCTAAGACAATCATAAACCCTAAAACACCGTAATAGGTTAAAATTACTAATGGGTAAATTAAAGCCCAACTAATCCATGAAATCATTACTTCTATTTGTAATAAATTAATCAATAAAAGTGGAGGCAACAAAATGGATACAAAATATATTAATACCGCTATAATGTAAGTATAAGGTTTTGGAACTAAATCAATAATTTTTTTGTATGGTTTTTGAATTGGTGTCATAGCATTTTCTCCGCTTGCCATATATAGTAAATCTGCAAGGGGATAAAGAGAAATAAATAGTAAACAAAATATCAATGGAAAAATGATAAAGGGTGCTACCGTTCCTGCCACAGCATCTTTTTTAGAACTTTCTACAACTTCATGAATCAAGAAAACCATCATAATTGTAAAGATTATCGTTACTGAGTTTCCAAAAAAGAAACCCCAAATAAAACTTTTAAACCTATCGGCATTATCCCAAATTTCCTTCTTAACTAATTTAACTTGTTTGGCCATTAAATAATATCCAGTTGTAATTGTCCCCAAATAGACGACCAATAAAATGACTGTAAAAATATTAAATTTAAATGATAATAATGTTAGTAATTCTCGGATAATACCCATGATTAATATACCAATAAAGATGTTTAAAATAGTTATGAAAATTTAATAATATAGGGTCTGGAAGAAGAATGAACTCGATTCGAAATAAACTATTACGTCAAGAAAATGAATATTTTCACCAAAAGATAGATACAATTTGTATAAAGGAATTAAAAAATTTTCAGCATCTTGGAAGAAAAATGGGACCATTTAAAGTAGGACATCCCTATACAATAGATAATTACATAGCGAGGATTCTTTTCAAAGAAGGTTACCTACGCTTTGACGATGGAAATCAAATTACTCCAAAAACTATTCAGAAAATTAATTTTCGAGAATCAACCAATAGGGAACTAGGAAATATTCCAAAAAGCCATAAACATGTATATATTCAAGCACATCAAGAATTAAAATTGTTAAATAAACTATCTGAAAATGGTAAAAAAACACAAAAGGATTTCAAACAATTGTATTCTGATGTAAATGATTTAATCCGTGTAAGGTTGGCAAAAATTACTAGATTAGCTATTCAAACTCAGAATATGCAATCCAAAAAGGCACTAACTTCAGAAGAATTAATCTTATTTGAAGAGTTATCTAAACAAATTAAAGAATGGCGCGATTATTTGGGATCTATTTGATTTTTTTAATTCTTATTCTTGCAGAATTATAAGAACCTGAGTGTCCAAGGTCTTCGGGAGTTCCAGGAATGAAATAATTTGGATTTCTTTTATCGTTAGATCTGATTGGACCCCCAGAATAAATTAATGCAACTCCCGATTGAAGAGATTTAAGCGTATCAATATCAAACTCACTCTCCCCGAATTGATTAAAAACTACGACAACATCTCCAGGTTTGCATTTTAATTCCTTTAAATCATCTTCAGAAACAAAAACTTTTTCAAATTCGAGATAAAAATTTTTATTTAAGACACCTAACTGTGAATGTAAAAATCGAGGATGGTTAGGTGTCAATAGGAGAAATTCTTTACCGATATGATCTTCCAGGAATTTAAATTTAACAGGTGGGTCGGGGAGTCTTAATGATATTTGCGATAAATCAATCTTTTTTGAAGGGGTCGGAAAAATTAAATCTTTAAAAAAAACAGAGTCTTCTTGGAAAAATAAGCTGTAACCATTTTCTAAAACCTCAGATGTTATCTTTTTTCCAGCAATTTCCAAACATTTGTCTAACAATTCACCATCATTTCCTTCGAATAATTTCATACGTTGCAAATCCCAATTACGTTGTAATCCCAAATCATGACCTAATTTACTGAAGAATTCAAAATTTGATACGCAATCGGGGTAAGGGCAAGGTCCAGATTGTATTATGGATATTCCGGGAATATAATAACTTGCAACAAGATCATTTGTTTCTACATCATATTTCATCGGAAAAACTAAATCAGCGAAACTTGTGGTTTCTGTTTGAAAAACTTCAAGCACTACAGTAAATAAATCTTTTCGCATTAAACTTTTTCTTAATCGAGTTTGATTTGGTAGAGAATTCGCGGGATTAAAATTAGATATAAATAGGAGTTTAATCTTTTCCTTTTCTAATGATTCTGATAAAGAAATTATTTCATATTCATTTTTATTTGAAAAAAGTCGATCTTGATTAATTTCATGAATGATTTTTGTGATTAATGATTTATTATAATCACTTTGAGAATAAATAAGGCCTGTTCCTGCACTACCGAAATTTCCTAGGAATATTTGAATTAATGCAATAGATTGTACAATCCTTCCTCCATAGAAATCTTTTTGAATGCCATAACCAACAGTGAAAATAGTATGGCTTCTATGTTCATTTAATAGATCGATGAAATTTGCAAATTTTGTGGGATCTACTCTCACAATTTTATGTTTCTCTTCTTCATCTGTTTGTAGGGATTTGTCTATAAGGTGTTCATAATCTTTAACATGTTTTTTTAAGAAAGAATAATTTATTTTTTCTGATCTGACTAATTTCTGTAAAATTAACGATGATAAAACAACTTCAGAATTCTGTGTTGGTCGTAAATGCAAATCTGCTTGTTGTGAAATCTTTGTAATTTTAGAATCCACTACTACAAGTTTGGTCCCTTTTTTTTGGGCTTTTCTAACTAGATTGTACAAATGATTGTTGTTTTCACTCAAATCAGAGCCCCATACAACAATTAAATGAGTTTCAGAGTTTTTAATTTGAAGCGGATTTGTCATTGAATAGGTTCCAAACATTTGAGCTAACCCAGCACAACCTCCTTCATTACATATCCCACCTTTGGATATATATGAACCTAAATTGTTGAAAAAACGTAAAGGATAGAAACCTGAAATTAAACCCATATTTCCAGAATAAGAAGCAGACAAAATACTACCAGGTCCGTGTTCATCTAACACTTCATTGATTTTGTGTAATAAAGTTTCCCAAGCTTTTGAAAAGGTAGTTTTTTGAAATTTGTTTAAACCTTTTTCTCCTGAGCGATTTAGTGGATGTTTAAGTCTTTCTTCATGATAAAGAATTTTTTGACGATTTGTGAATTTAGGACAAAAAAAACCTTGTGTAAATGGATGTTCTTTATTAGGAATTGCTTTTATAAGTTTTTGAATGGGTGCCGAATCATCCCAATAACCTGTAAAGACACATGAACCATAACAATCCTTTGAACATGTCCCAAAACGAGAAATTAAAGTTTGATTTTTGTTAGAACCCACATTTATGAAATGAATTAATAGACTAATTAAATTAATGGAATTAAATATGACTAAAAAACTTGGATTCGTTCGCGGAATTTTATGCGATATTGATGGAACTTTATATTTTCGAGGGAGAGTAATACCTTATGCTGTAGAAACAGTGTCATATTTACAGGATAAGGGTTACAAGATAGTTTTTCTGACTAATACAGATAGTAAACCTCCTATTGAAGTATTAAATACTTTGTTGAATTTTGGTTTTTCTGTAAATTCAGATGATATTTTTACACCTATTATCGCAATTAAAGAATATATTTCACAGTTTCCTGATAAAAATTCATACTTCTTAGCGTCAGAACAAGTTAAACCCGAATTTCAAAATTTTTCTCAAGTTTCCGAAAATGAAATACCAGATTTCGTTGTTATTAGCGATTTTTCAGATGATTGGAGAATTGAGCGATTAAATCAAGCTTTTAAACATGTTTTAAAAGGAGCAAAATTAATTGGATCCCAAGGAAATAGGTATTTTTTAGATCAGGATGGAAATCCTAAAATAGATACAGGATCATTGGTAAGAATGGTAGCAGACGCTGCCCATGTAAAACCACTTATTCTTGGAAAACCAAATTCGGATTATTTCAAATTGGCTTTAGAAAAAATTGGTGTTAATGCAAATGAAGCTATAATAATTGGAGATGATATCGAATCAGATATTCAAGGAGCGGAAAACACTGGAATTAAAGGAATTTTAGTGAAAACTGGAAAAGGCCAAAAGAAGTTTCAAAAGAATTTCCATTCAAAGATTGACCCGTTTCTAACGTTAAATTCTATTTCTGAATTACGAAAATTATTATAAATAATACTTAGGCTAATAAGTGGCCTTGAAAATCAATATATCTATATGAATATTTTATATAAATATGCTACAAATTCCTACTACGTTTGTAGATATTATTGGATGGTTTAATTCACTAAATATTGAAATCAAAGTTTTTATTGCAATCATAGCAATTACTATATTCATGGTTTTAATCTATATTACATTTAAGCTTTTAGAAGTATTCTTTCTTTTTTTGAGAGTGATTTTAGATATTTTAGTAAAAATCTTTAGATTATCACCAAAATTTAAGGACAAAAATATAATAAACCATGAAAAATCTGAAACACTCGAGGTTATTGATTCGGAATTACTAGAAAATGATAAGGAAATTATAGATAATAATTCAATTGCTTCTGATCATGAAGAAGATGAAAATATTCGAGAAAGAGATGCAAGAAAATCTAGTACAAAGGATCCGAATAACAGATCTGATTACCAAGAATCTGCCTCTGAAAATTCGACAAAAATGACCCATTGCCCAAATTGTGGAAAAAAATTCTCTCAAAATTCATATTCAAAGATAGGAGATACTGATTTTGTATCCTGTGAAGAATGTGAAATAAGATATATTTTAAATGGAGAATATTATTCAGAAAATGAAGAATAAACTTTAGTAAATTAAAAAAATTGGAAAAATCACCAAAAACTCTATATATATCAAAATGAAAATTATAGTTACATTTTTATTTTGGTGATGAAAAATGGAACTACCTCTTGAAACTTATTTAAATGGAATCAGCGCTTTTTGCGTTCTGATTACCGGATTTTATTTCGGAATCCGGTTTATTATGCATTACAATAAACTTAAGAAATCATTATTACCATTAATTGCGGGTATGGCATTTGGGATGGGATTATTGTATTTAGGTCCAACAACAGCCTTTTTTTATTTACTTTTTACGGGTACAAATATTTCAGGAATTGTTTATGGATATCTATCATATTTTACTCAACCTCTTACCTTAACTTTAGCCTTGTACTTAGGTTTTGATATCTTTAAACCTTCTTGGAAAAAAGGAGTAATGATTTTCTTCAGTATCTTTACTGTAATCTGGTGGTTATCTATGATTTTCTTTATAAAATTTTTCTTTGGATCAACAACACCAGGTGAGGGAGAATTGATTGATATATCTTTTATTCTGCCACTTGGACTACCGATGATTGCACTCTCAATTCTTAGTGTAGTCGTCTTATTAGGGGGAGGATTTCTATCAATTGTAAGGAAAATTGAAGACAAAGAGAAACGTAACAAAAGTTTATTTCTAGGTATAGGTTGGAGTATTTTTGCAATTGCAGCAATTTTGGACACGTTTATTGCCCCTAATTTTATTGCTTTTGCAAGATTAATAATGTTAGTCGGATATATCCTTATTTTCGAGGGTTTTTCTCCAGTATCTAAAAAAGAAAATTAATTGAGGGAATTTTAATTTTTTAGA